>JBFHWR010000154.1:0-9051 GCA_041599395.1 Gemmatimonadales bacterium
GGCGTCCCTCGGGCGCGAACACGAGATCGGCACCGTGGCTCCCGGGTTTGAAGCGGATCTCATCGGCGTGGACGGCAACCCAGCTCAGGACATAACGGCGCTCCGGGGCGTGATGTTTGTCATGAAGGCCGGAGTCGTCTACAAAAACGTCGGCCGGTAACGGGGTGGGGACGTTCGGAGGACCCGAGGAGCACGCCCGTTCACCGCTCACCGCTCGGCGGCCTCACGAATGATCCGATCGATGGTCGCCTCGTTCGCCCGGAGCAACCCCGCACCCGGCAGACGGCGCAGCAACTCGATCCAACTGTCATCCTGCGCGAACGACCGGCGGAACAAGGGAATTGCCTCATCGACTCTTCCGAGATCCGTTAGCGTGACGGCGACCCAGTAGATCAACTCGCCGTTGGTGGCTTCATCCGGCAAGATGTCCGACGCGCGCCGATAGCTCGCCAGCGCCGCGTCGATGTCGCCGGCCGTCATGTAATTGTCCCCATCGGTGGCGGCCCGGTATGCACGCGCGACCGTGACCAGACGACGGAGCTCACCCAGAGGATCGGGATGATCTTCCACCCGGAGATCGAACACCCGCTCCCAGGGATCGTCGCTCCGGTCGCCGCTCACCACGACCAGCGCGGCGGACTGTTTTCCCCTGATGTCTCCGCCCGCGGCTTCGGCGGCATCCAGCGCACTGAGGAGACGTGCCGCGAGATCGCCCTCAGTCGTCTCGAACGCCTCGGCCATCGCAGGCCACACGCGGTCGTTGCGCATGAGATTCGCCTGAACGGAATACCACCGTCCGACATGGTGACCGGCGGCGGGGATGTCACTCGAACCGGTATGCGCCGCTACATTCCCCGCGGCGTCGATCATTGCCACTTGCCGCACCTGACTATCCGGATCGGCCCGCAGCAGCGCCGCGAGCGCATCGGGCGCAGACGTACCCGTTCGCATGAGGTACAGACCGCGGGGGCCATAACTCGGTAACACAAACGATTGTGTCGCCACCGCGCCCACCCCGGGCTCCGCCCACGTGACGATACTCCCGACGCTGAACCAATGGGATTGGACGGCCGCGCCGATCTCACCGGTGACGCTGTCCACTGCGACAATCGAGTAAGTGTGTACGGGCCTGACCGGCTTCGTCGCCTGGGCAAACAGGGACGAGCCCGCCGCGACCGTCACGAGGTGCAAACCGAGTAGTACACGCATGGCTGACCGCTCCGGGGTTCGGATGAGACGCGCCAGAAAGGTCGCGCTCCAATGCGAGCGCCGTCAATCTGCGTTGGGTGTCCCGAGCTTGGCTGGGCTTGGCGGCGACGCCGCTTGTCCGCGCACCTTGACAGCGACCCCGGGACGGATATCATGGTGCGCATGCGCAGCGCTGTGACGGTCCGCGCCAAGGCAAAGCGCCACCCCAAACCGGGCTGGCCATGACGCCGTGTGACTAGGATCGACGACATCTCGAACTGAACACGTCAAGCGCCGGCCAGATGGTCGGCGCTTTCTACTTTCTCGAAACCCGGGGGTTGAGACATGAGAACCACGCAGATCGAATGTCCGGAATGCGCCGGCGCGCTGGCACTGCCGGCGGACGTGATGGAGGGCGAGATCCTGTCATGCGACGAGTGTGGCGTCGAGTGGGAGGTCGTGGGCGGTGAGCCGTTGTCGGTGGTGCGCGCGCCCGAAGTCGAGGAGGACTGGGGTGAGTAGTACACCCCGGATCGCGATGCTGCTCTCCCGGGTTCGTGTCGAGGAGAAGCTGCTCCTCAACGCGTTCCACAGCTGCGGCGTGAACGTGGCGGTCATCGACGACCGGGAGGTGATCTTCGACCTGCACGCTGATCCCCCATTCCTCGCTGACGTGGTGCTGGAGCGGTGCGTGAACCACTCCCGCGCGCTATACGCCCTGCGCCTGCTGAACGATCGTGGAGTGACAACGGTCAACTCGTATCCCGTGGCCTTGGTGTGCGGCAACAAGCTCGAGACCAGCTCGACGCTCGAACGCGCCGGAGTGCCCATTCCCCGCTGCAAGATCGCGTTCACCCCAGCCTCGGCGCTCGAGGCCATCGAGGAACTTGGCTACCCCGTCGTCCTGAAGCCCGCCGTCGGCTCGTGGGGACGCCTGCTTTCCAAGATCAACGACCGCGACGCGGCAGAGGCGCTCCTGGAGCACAAAGAGGTGTTGGGCAGCTACCATCACTCCATTTTTTACATCCAGGAGTACGTCGAGAAGCCGGCGCGCGACATTCGGTCGTTTGTCGTGGGTGATGAAACGATCTGCGCGATTTACCGCCAATCCCAACACTGGATCACCAACACGCAGCGCGGCGCCACCGCGATCAACTGCCCGGTTACCGACGAGATCGCCCAATTGTCCGTCGATGCAGCACGCGCGGTCGGCGGGGGAGTGCTCGCGGTGGATCTGCTGGAGACGCCCGCGGGGGGGCTGCTGGTGAACGAAGTGAACTACACGATGGAGTTTCGCAACAGCATCGCGGTGACGGGAGTGGACATCCCGGACAAAGTCGTGACGTACGTCATGCAGGTAGCGCAGGAGACCCTGGCCCAGGCCCCGGCGATGAGCGGGGTGTGAATGGATCGCGTCACCGCGGCGATTGTGGGAGGGAGCGGCTACGTGGGCGGGGAGCTGCTCCGCCTGCTCCTGGGACATCCTGCGGTCGAGCTACGGCAGGTCACGTCGGCGAGCCGCGCCGGGCGTTCCGTGTGCACGGTCCATCCCAACATGCGCGGACATACGGACCTGCGCTTCACCGACGAAGCGTCGCTCGAAGAGTCTGACGTCGTGTACCTCGCACTCGCGCACGGTGAGTCGGCTGCGACCATCGACACGTATGCCCAGCTCGCGACGTATGTGGTGGACTGCTCGGCCGATTTTCGGCTGCGCGATCCGGCCCTGTATCGCCGCTGGTATCAACGGGACCATCCGGCACCGCAGTGGTTGGAACGGTTCGTGTACGGGCTGCCCGAGCGGTACCGTTCGGCCCTCGCAAACGCCCGGTTCGTATCAGGTGTGGGGTGTAACGCCAGCGCAACCATTCTCGCACTCGGGCCGCTGGCGGACGAGGGCCTGCTGGAACGCGTCGTCGCAGATGTGAAGGTGGGATCGTCCGAAGCCGGCGCACGTCCCACCGAGTCGTCGCACCATCCCGAACGGAGCGGCGTGGTGCGGTCGTATATGCCCACGGGGCACCGCCACCAGGCGGAGGTGGCGCAGGCACTGGGATGTGGCTTCGACCTGAGCTTCTCAGTCACGTCAGTGGAACTCGTGCGGGGCGCGCTGGTGACGGCCCACTGCTATCTCCATCGCGAAGTGACCAGCAAAGATCTCTGGAGCTTGTATCGAGATCACTACCATACGGAGCCGTTCGTGCGGCTCGTCAGCCAACAGACGGGCCTTCACCGGTATCCGGAACCGAAGCTCACGACAGGCACCAACTACTGTGACATCGGGTTCGCCGTGGATTCCGACTCACGACATCACCGCGTGGTCGTGATGGCGGCACTCGACAATCTGATGAAAGGCGCCGCCGGCAGCGCCGTGCAATCCATGAACGTCATGTTGGGATGCGACGAGCGAAGTGGTCTGGGCTTTGCGGGACTTCATCCCCTCTAGGTGCGCAGATGACGGCTGAGAGCAGCGGGAGCCTTTTTACCGTCGTGAAAATCGGTGGCGGTGCGGGAATCGCGCTGGATCACGTCAGCGACGACATTGCCTGGATGACGGATCGCGGTCACGTGCCGCTCCTCGTTCACGGCGGCTCGGCACTCACGAATAGACTCGCTGAACAACTGGGACATCCGCCGGAATTCGTGACCTCTTCATCCGGGTTTACCTCCCGGCGAACCGACCGGCGTGCTCTCGAGATCTTCCAGATGGCGTGCGCTTCGATCAACAAGAGCTTGGTGGAACGGCTCCAGGCGCGAGACGTGAACGCCATTGGTTTGGCGGGTATGGATGGACAAATCTGGGTAGGTCCCCGGAAAGACGTGATCCGCACGGTGCAGAACGGGCGTACGGTGGTGATTCGAGACGATTACACCGGTAGAGTCGAGCAAGTGAATACACTTTTACTGGAGACTCTCATGCGCGACGGATATGTCCCCGTACTCATGCCCCCGGCGATCAGCTACGACGGCGAGGCGATCAACGTGGACGCCGACCGCGCCGCGGCGCGCACGGCAGCGCTGCTGCATGCCGACACGCTGGTGATTCTGTCCAATGTTCCAGGACTGCTGCGCCACTTTCCGGATGAGTCGTCGCTGATTCGGAAAATCCGCGCGACGGACCTCCGCACGATGGGTGAAGTCGCGCGCGATCGTATGAAGAAGAAGGTACTCGGCGCAGAAGAGGCGCTGGCAGGCGGCGTGTCACGGGTGGTATTCGCCGACGGCCGCGTGCCACATCCGGTCCGCCGCGCGCTGGAGGGAGAGGGAACGGTGATCCATGCCTGAGGTACTGGTGAAATCAGATCAGGATCTCAAGGAACTCGAGCGACGTCACTCATCTGGCGGCGTGCCGCGGCGGGACGTGGTGATCGTGCGCGGAAACGGAAGCCGGCTGTACGATGATCGCGGGCGGGCATACATCGATCTCGGGTCTGCGCACGGGTGGGCGGTGCTCGGTCACAGTCACCCGGACGTGACACAACGGATCCAACAGCAAGCGGAGAGACTCGTCTCCTACACCGAGAGCGGATACAACGACCAACGAGCGCTCTGGTTCCGGGAGCTGAGTGCCATACTCGCGCGGGAGATCGGGACCTCCGACAAAGGAACACTCTGCCGGATCCACCCGTGCAACTCGGGCACCGAGGCGATTGAAGCGGCACTCAAGGTCGCGCGGTTGTTTACCGGGCGCACCGATTTCATCGCGTTCAACCGCGGGTTCCACGGCCGCACCTTGGGCGCACTGAGCGCAACGGCCAACCCGCACTTCCGCGACCCGTTCGCTCCACTGGTCCCCGGGTTCTCCCACCTCCCTTTCAACGACGTGAACGCCCTGGACCGAGCGATTGGTGAGCAGACCGCCGGTGTCATCCTCGAGGTTGTTCAGGGTGAAGGGGGCGTGCACTTCGCCGATCGGGAGTTCGTCACGCGGGTACGGGACCTGTGTAGCCAGCGCGGTGCGCTCGTGATTCTGGACGAGATCCAGACGGGGTTGGGGCGCACCGGGCGATGGTTTGCCTGCCAACATCACGAGCTGGCTCCCGACATCATCGCCCTCGGAAAAGGTCTCGGTGGTGGTATGCCGATGGGTGCAGTCGCGTGGCGCGACTCATTCGGAGCGATTCCGGCAGGGACGCACGGGAGCACCTTCGGAGGCGGACCGCTCGCGTGCGCCGCCAGCCGCGCAACGCTCGACGTGCTGGAACGCGACCGGTTGATCGACCGGTCGGCTCGTTTGGGAGACGAGGTCACGAGCTTCTTCACGGCACTCAGGGCGCCGTTGATTCGCGCGGTACGGGGACTCGGCCTCATGGTTGGAATCGAGCTTCGCACCAGAGTGGGTGGGGTGCTCGAGCAGTTGCTGGAACGCGGCGTGTGGGCGCTTCCGGCGGGCCGAACCGTGCTCAGGCTCTTGCCGCCCCTGACCATCGCGGACGCAGACCTCCGCGAGGCGCTCGACATTGTGGGAGACGCGTTGCGTGGGGCGTGACTCGTCCGTGAGTTCGGACGCCATGCGGTTGTTGTCCGACCTCGTGACGATCCCGAGCCCCTCCGGCCACGAGCACGACGCGGTCTCGTTTCTCGTTGACTGGATGAACGAACGAGGGTTCCGCGCGCACATCGACGACGTGGGAAACGCCGTTGGCGTCCGCGGGAATGGTGAGCGAGAGACTCTCCTCCTCGGTCACATCGACACGGTCCCCGGAGAGATTGCGGTGCGAGTCGAAGGTGACCGGCTTTTCGGCCGGGGCGCGGTCGATGCCAAGGGCCCGCTTGCAGCGTTCGCAGCGGCGGCCGCTTCGGTCTCGCCGCCTCCCGGCACACGGGTGACGGTGGTCGGCGCTGTTGAGGAGGAGATCTCCACCAGCCGTGGTGCGCGGCACGTGCTGGCGTCGCGGAAGAACGGTCCACCTCCCGCGTGCTGTGTTATCGGAGAACCGAGTCGATGGGATCGTGTCACACTGGGATACAAAGGACATGTCGTGCTCGAGGTGGAACTGCACGCTCCTCTCGCCCACACGGCGGGCGCAGCGAAGCTCGCTCCCGAGCTGGGAGTGGATGTCTGGACGTTCGTTCACGCGTTCTGCCAAAAACGCGATGCCGCCCGGGGTGCTCGACAAACGTTCGATTGCGTGACGCCGTCGCTCCATCGCATCTCGAGCGAGACTGAGGGTACACACGGCACGGTGGTGTTGGCGATCGGCATCAGGTTGCCCCCGGCTGAGGATCCGGCGGAGCTTCAGACGGACCTGAGCCGCGCGCTTGCGGACGAGCTGGCGTTCATGCCGGATGTTCAGATGGCGTGCGAGTTCGTGGGAGCGGTTCCCGCCTACCATGCATCCAAATCGACGCCGCTCGTCAGCACCTTCCTCAGGTCGATTCGCGATCGTGGCGGAACCCCGAGGTTCGTCGTCAAGACAGGCACGTCGGACATGAACGTGGTCGGACCGGCGTGGCCCGAGACGGCAATCGTGGCGTACGGTCCGGGCGACAGTTCGCTCGACCATACACCGTACGAGCACGTCGACCTCGGGGAATACCGCAAGGCGGTGGCGGTATTAGCCGGTGTGATCGGAAGGATCGCGGTCGCGCCCGAGCCGCCTCGATCGACCGCAGGTTCGCCGGCCGATTCGTGAGACGCCGGTGGGCCTACGAACGTCCTGAGCGCCACCATCAAACCCGCCGGCAGTGCCTCGCCCCCATGTCATAGAATGGCTGAGCAAAGGGGATCGCGACCAAGAGGAAAACATCACTGCGGTCGCGCGGGCGTGCTGGGTGGTTCTGTTGATTCTTGGTCCAACACAGCGAGCCCGACGCCCGTCTTTCCATACCCGTCACCGTTGTAGAGCATGTAGCGGCGCCGGCCGTGGTCGAACACGTAGGGATACTCGATCATGTCGGAGTCCCACCCTGTGGGGGATACATCGATGCCGACCGCATCGTCCATCCGTTGCCAGTTGATTCCGTCCGCCGACTCGGCGTAGCCGATGCGATAACGGTGCCCGCGATAGGAGTACCACATTCGGTAGACACCATCGTCCCGCAGCCGCCGGGCCGATACTGCAGCCCGTGTTTGCGGCAAAGGGAGCTTGCTAGAACAGCAGACGGCCAATCGAAAAATGAATGTGCCAACGGCGCCGATTGTCGACTGCCAGACTCGAGAGATCCCCTCCGGTCGCGAGTGTACGCGCCACGTCCCCTGGGGAAAGCAGATCTATGCGTGTGGGATTGAGTTTGTAGCCGACGCCGATGCGTATGGGGCCGACCAGCGTCGCGAACTGCAAGCCACCGCCGACCGCAAAAGCCCAAGGGTCGAGCGCGAGCTCCGGATCGGCAGGCACCACGAGTCCGCCGGGACTCCAGACGCGGCCCGCATCAAAGAAGGCATAGGTCCGGTGCCGTAGCGATAGAAGCGGAAACGGCAGTCCAAGCTCCACGCTCCCCGTAAGGCGCGCGAGTCCGCCGACCGGAACGTATCGCTGCGCAACTCCGGTTCCGACGCTGGTCACGGAGACCTCCGGAATCTTCGGCCCAACGAGACCAACACCCCACCCGCGGACGTCCGCCGTGCCTCCCGCAGTGAACATGACGCTGCGGAGCCCCGCCAGTGCTCGCACCCGCGCATCCGGTTCACGAAGATCGCTGTCCGCAAACGGAAAGAGCCGACCCCCGGAGGCGCGTAGGAACAGGCCCGTCCGGTCCGAGAGCGGAATGGCAGCGACGAGTTGAAGCCCCAGCCGCAAGAACTCGACATCGCTGATGCGCGAGGGGCCCGTGACCTGCAGCGTGGGCTGGATGAGAAATCCGGACCGAGGATCGAGGGGGCTATCGAGCCGGCCGTAGGTCGCATTGATTCGGAACACACTCTTGATGAACACAGGATCGAACGGCACGGGACCGTCTTGCACAAATTCCCGGATGGTTAGAAGCTGCAACGCATCGTCGACACGCAGCTTCGAAAGCTCGTGCTGAATCGTGAAGGTTTTGAATGTGGTTCGGCGGTACATCGCGGCGGTCTCGACACCAAACGCCAGTGAGCGGTCGCGGAAGTCATCTTGCCACCGTATGAAAGGTCCAAAGGTCCCCGAGATGCTCCGATGGCCAATGTAGGGCTGTCGCACGAGTGCCGACGCGCCAACGTTTCGCCCGCGTGTTTGCTCGACCGCCGCCCACCCCGTCTCGACTGTCGTTGAAACGGTGAACGTCCGCGCCCCGCCAAAGAAATTGCGGTGCAACCAATGAGCTTCGCCCGCCACACCGGCTTCTGATCGCCATCCAACTCTGCCCCAGACGAGCCGCGGTCTGGCCTCCTCAATGCGAAAGCGAATGGCGACGGTTGAATCGTGCGGCTGCGCTTCGACAACGTCACCGAGCGCGCGTTTGACCAGGTCCAGCTCGTAAAGCTCGGTTTGCCCGGCGGCGACTCGCCGGCTGTCGTACCAGTCCCCGATCCGGATCGGTATCTCGCGGCGAACGACGTTTTCCGAAAGCCTCCGCCGGCCCTCGACAGCGATCTCTCGCACGCGCGCCCGCCTTCCTGTAGAAACGAGCAGCTCGACGTCGACGGTTTTACCGATCGTGTCCTCGCGCGCTACCGCTACATCGGCCCATGGATATCCGCGATTGAAGAACCAACGCGCTGTCTCGTTTTGGAGTTGCGCGCGCTCTTGTTGTCCGAAACGACGGCCCCGACGTGAGCGAAGCCACCCAAGATGCCGTTCCCAAGACCGCTCCAACGTCGGTGGCAGGCGCGGTGTCACCGTCTGCAGCGTGTCAGAATCGGGATCATCCGGGTTGGACGAGACCTGCAGACGTGTTCGCACCTCACCCACGGCGACGGGCGCACCCTGGTCGATGAGGAAC
>JBFHWR010000155.1:0-8985 GCA_041599395.1 Gemmatimonadales bacterium
GCGTTGCACCGGCGGCCAGCGTCCCCACGGCCCACGTCACCACCCCATCCACATACGTGCCACCCGCCGACGCACTCACATACGTCACCCCGCCCGGCAAGGTATCCGTCACCACAACCGTCTCGGCCGCATCCGGCCCGAGGTTCGTCACCGTGATCGTGTACGTGATCGCTCCACCCGCCGCGACCGTCGCCGGCCCGTCTTTTGTCACCGCTACATCCGCTTGATCCGTCGGTATCGTACATCCGGCGTCCCAAACGCGCTGTCCCTCTGCATCGAAGTTCCGACCATCATGAACTCCTTGAATCGGCGGGATGATGTCGCCCCAATCTTGCCCCGACGATGTGTGCACGACCGGATCGAAGACCGGGCCGAGGTGCCGTTGGTAGTGGTCGCCTCGACCCCGGTCGTTACCCGAGTTTCCGTCAGCCGCCGATTGACTGACTCTGATCGAGACGTATGGGTTGTTGACGCTGTTTGTACGGTGACAGATGGTGATCTTGGGATCCGCGACGGCGGACTGAGTAATCGGTGTGGGTTTGGTCGGAGCTGGTGCGTCACGAAGGTTGAACTGTTCACGCGCCAAAGCTTCCTGGGTTGCAGCTGCTTGGGGAGGAATGAGAGAAACCAGCCCAGCCACCACGAGGGTCGCCCAGGCCGATCGATTCAGCCCACTCACTATCTGCTTGCGCATGCGCGGCTCCACGACATCGCCGGCATATAAGAGTGGGAGGGTCTCGCCACACCAGCGCCAGATTCCGAACCACTGTTGACGCCACTCGTCAACACCGGTTGCCCGGATGACACACCCGAGCACCCGCGCGGAAGGCAAGGTGTGTGCCGGGTCACACTATCCGGCTCGCGATCTTGCTATCAGCGACCCAATGTCTTGGCGCGTATGCTCTTTCGCGCGGACGCGCCGCGCGTCTTGAAGGCCTCTTTGACGCTTCTAGACGCTTCTTGGCCGGTTATAGAGGTATTGCGGGCAGCAGTGGACGCAGAAATCTGCCGGCCTGGAACCGGGTTACCAAAAGTCGCGTCAAGCCTGAATGAAGGGAGATTGTGACATGGCTCACATTTCGTCGAGAATGAGCCCACGCTCCACCGGCATGCAATGCAGGATGTGTTGTCGTACCGCATCCACAACATGCAAACCCAGTGCAACGTCTGTCAGGCGCGGCAACGAAAGACGCAGTCCTAGCGATCGTTACTCGGTGGGGCGTCGGGCGTTGGCGGGCGCCCGGGGCCGAGCTGTTTGAGCATCAAGACCCAAGCAACTACGCCAACGCCCCCGCCAACGAGCGCCCCACCCACCAAACCAACGGCCCGCCATCCCGCCGGTTCCACTAACCCGGATATGACCAGACCCAGCCATCCCCCAAAAAACGAAGCTGCCCACGCCACGAAGGGCGTGAGCAGCCAACCCGCTAGCCGCAGCGGAGAGCGGGGCCGTTGCAAACTCACTGCCTGTGTAAAGATCCGGCCAGCGGGACATGGGCGACGAGAGCGACGGAGAACGCCAAGGCCATCACCGCCGAATGCACGGGCGCCAGGCGGGTGAGTGCAAGAAGCGCAAAGACGAGCAGAGCGCCGAGCGTCGTGACGCCTGCTGTCCCTATCACATTCACGGAACCCGATCGACCGACGATGCTATACACCCACGCGCCAAGCCAAGCAAGGACGGCCGATCCCATCCACCAGACCGGGATATACCAGAAACCACTCCCACCACCGAGTTCGTCCCACGTCCACGAGTACAGGTTGAAGGGCCTCAGAAACGCGGTGTCCACGACCGTGAACGTCAACGCGCCGAGGAGCCCGACGAGGGCGGCCCAAGCGATAGTATCCACGTCGTGGGGTCGAATGGCGACTGAGGGGAAATACGCGAACACGGCGCCGCCTACGAGGATGAAGACTGACTGCAAGACGAGCTCCACCGTTCCGCTTACCACCCGCGTAAGCAGCGCGAATGCGACCACCCCGAGAACCGTGAACACACCCAGTTTGAATCCGGCGACGACGATCGTGCGCGCATCGTGACGGGTAGAGCTGGCGGTCTGAGCTGCAGAGGTCATTGGTCAATCTCCCAGTCAGAAAAAGGCGGCCGCAAGTTACGTGGACCTCGCCCTGAGTTCAACGCTCACGGGTATCCCGGTGGCTTTCCGCCATTGATCCGGCCCGGAGTCAATCCCCCGCATCCAGCAGGTCCACGAAACGCCGTCCCAGCCGCGGGCCCGTACCCTCGTCTTCGTGTTTGAAGAATATAAAGGCCTCGCGCCATGGAGTGTTTCGAATGCGCGACGCCCAGTCGAGCAACTCGTCGTCCCCATACGATTCTCGCCGGAGGCGCAAATATCCCCAGTCCGACGTGGACGTCACCGTTGCCGCTTTCTCTGTTCCGTCAGACACGACGAGAGCCGCACCGCGGTCACCAAGCACCTCATAGACGTCCTCGTCGAACCACGAAACGTGGCGAAATTCAACGGCCGCCCGACACTTCTTTGGAACCAGGCGCAGGAACGCCAACAGCCTAGGCAGATCCTTCTTGAAATTGGGTGGTAGCTGAAACAGCACCGGCCCCAGCTTTCTTCCCAGGCCACGTGCGGCCGCCAGAAAGTACTCCAGTTCACCGCTGACGTCCTTCAGGCGCTTGAGGTGCGTGATCCGACGGCTCGCCTTGAGAACAAACCTGAATTCGGGCGGAACCTGTTTGCCCCACTGCAGCACGACGGCTTCTGTGGGCATACGATAGAACGTATTGTTGATCTCGACGGTCTTGAACGCCTTCGCGTAGTGGGTGAGCATATCGGCAGGTGCAATCCGTTCAGGATAGAAGTTCCCCTTCCATTCCTTATAGGCGTATCCACTCGTGCCCACGAACGTTCTCATCTAGTCGGCTGCCGCGGGCCCAGCCGCGATTCCCGGGTCCCGTTGCGATCGCCTCCCCACCGCTGCGGAAACCTCGGTTGGATGAACGATCGGCCGTTCACAGGCGAAGTTCCGGCATACGTAGAGAGCAGCGTGCCCATCGACCAGTGTCTTGCCGGCAAGAAGTTGCAGTCCGGCCCACGACTCGGGAGCGCGCGGATCTCCCTGTGCCTGGATCCGGTTCGGCAGATAGTGAGCTGCGACAGCCCGGTAGAGGCCCTTTGTATCCGGGGAGTCCGGCACACCGACGAGCGCCAGTTCCACCGGGCCGTCGAGCAGAAAGTCTACCACGTGGAGGCTCTTCGCAAACGCCCGCGGATGCTGAACGATCATTTGGCCGTACGCCTCAATGGCTTGGCGCGCAGCATCCCGCAGGTCTTCGCGATCGAGATGGTACGAGATTCGAGCAAGCGCCAGCGCGGCCACAGCGTTTGCAGAAGGTGTGGCCCCGTCTGACCCTTCGCGGTACCGAACGATCAGTCGCTCATGATCCTTCGCGGTGTGATAGAACGCTCCGCTGTCTGGGTCGGCAAACTGGGCCAGGACGACACCGAGCAGCCGCTCTGCCGCTCGCAGATGCCGGACATCACCCCCAACCTCGTAGAGAGTAATCAAGGCCTCACTCAGATACGCATAGTCTTCGAGATACGCAGCAAGGTGCGCTTTGCCGTTGCGGTAGGTACGTAACAAGCACCCGTGCTCGTCCATCAATGTGTCAAGGAGAAAGGCCGCCGCTCGGCAAGCAGCATTGAGATAGGATTGCAAACCCGTGATCCGGTAACCTTCGGCGAGCGCGTTGATCATCAGGCCATTCCACGCCGTCAAGATCTTGTCATCCAACCCCGGAGGCACCCGGGTCACTCGCGCTTGATAGACCAGTTCGCGGGCTGCATCCAACGCGCTGTCGAGCTCTCTGGCGTTGAGCCCCAAGTCCCGAGCCACATCTTCCATCGGGCGCGGACAGTTGGGAATACTCACCCCTTCCCAATTCCCCTCTTGGGTGATGTCATAGAACGTGTTGAACCAGCGCCCCCGTTCCTCACCCAGAATGTCTACGATCTCTTCAGGACGCCAAACAAAGAACTTCCCTTCTTGGCCCTCGGAATCCGCGTCGGTAGACGAAAAAAAACCACCTTCTGGCGAGGTCATCTCCCGCAAAACGTAATCCAATGTTTCACAGGCAATCCGACGGTAGAGGCTGCTCCCGGTCGCTTGATGTGCCTCCAAGTATGCACCGGCTAGTAAGGCGTTGTCGTACAGCATCTTCTCGAAATGCGGTACTAACCACTTTCGATCTGTTGCGTATCGAGCAAACCCGCCTCCGATCTGGTCGTACATGCCGCCGAGCGCCATTGCGTCGAGCGTACGCCGTGCCATCTCGAGCGCGTGCTCGTCGTTGAAACGATGATAGAGTCTCAACAACAGCGAGACGCTTGTGGCAGGCGGGAATTTCGGGGCCGGTCCGAAGCCTCCGAATTGTGCATCGAAGACACGAGCGTAGTGTTCTACTGTCCCTCGCAACTCTACTTCGCTGACGAGCGTCCTCGGCCCAATGCGCGTTGTCGCCTGAAGATGCTGTCGCAGCAGTTGCGCTTGATTGCGGAGGCTGGCGCGGTCGTCTTTCCACGCTCGGGCGATCATGGTCAGTAAAGAAGGAAACCCGGGCCGCCCGAACCGATCTGTTGGCGGAAAGTACGTACCTGCGAACACCGGCTCACACTCCGGAGTCAAAAACACGGTCATCGGCCATCCGCCCTGCCCTTGGTTCAGCGCCACCGTCGCTGCCATGTAGATCTCGTCAATATCGGGCCGTTCCTCGCGATCGACTTTGATGTTCACGAAGTGCTCGTTCATCAGCGCGGCAATGGATGGATCTTCAAAGGATTCCCGCTCCATCACGTGGCACCAATGACACGCCGAATATCCGATGGACAAGAGAATCAGCCGATCGAGCTCTCGCGCCCTGGCCAGCGCATCGCCACCCCAGGGGTACCAGTCGACTGGATTGTGTGCATGCTGCAGGAGATACGGACTCGTCTCGTGAATGAGACGGTTTGCACCGCTTGGGACCTCACCTGTGGTATTCATGCGGTCCACAACACCTTTACCATTGAAGCCCGAGGTGCGTCGCCGCGATTCGAAGTCCCTTGAGCGTGAGATGTGGCTCCACCAGCTCGATTTCGCGTGAGAATGGCGCAACGCGTGAGGCTAATCCGCCGGTGGCAACCGTATACGGCGTTTCTTGATTCGGCCACTCGTCTTTGATCCGCTTGATTATGCCGTCCACCGCATCCACGGTGCCAAACAGGATGCCCGCGCGAATACACTCATCGGTCCGTCTCCCGATGACCCGGGCCGGCGGCGTCAGCTCCGTCGCCGGCAGCTTGGCAGTCCGGCGCGTGAGGTTCTCAGCCGCAGTGTGTACCCCTGGTGCGATCACGCCGCCGAGGAACCGCCCGTCTTTGGTGATGCAATCAAATGTGGTTGCCGTGCCAAAATCGACCACGATCGTGTCGCGACCATAGAGCTGCGACGCGCCAATAGTGTTGATGATGCGGTCCGCTCCAACCTGCAGCGGCTCATCAACATCCAGCACGACCGGCAAGGGAGAGTCCGGCCCAACGCAAACAGACTTGGCCCCTACCGCTCGCTCAGCGCCGTCCGCAAGGTGTTCGGTGATTGTCGGAACAACCGACGAGATGACAGACGCGCGAATTTCGTTGGGAGAATGCCCGGCTTGACTCAGAAACGACGTGAACACCGCTGCCCATTCGTCGGGCGTGCGCCGGAGTACGGTTGTCAGACGCCACTGCGTCAACAGCCGGTCGTCTTGGAACAGCCCAATCGTTGTCTCAGTGTTGCCGATGTCAATCGCAAGCAGCATCGTCCGCGACCTTCTTCAACACCCCGCCCAGAATCCCGTTTCGCCTTACGACCAGCACACTCAACACGATACCGATTGTCAGCGTCGCAGCTGTGACCGGCCAGGAAGCTGTCGTCGAAAGTGGCATCATCTCGATGTCGGCGGGACGTGACGCACTGGACGCGCCAAGGGCAGCCCAATACGCGCTGCTGAACACGACAGACACCAGCAGCGAGCCCGCCAAAATATAGACCCCTCCCGCGCACGCTGCCGCCAGAGCGAACTGTGCGACCGAGCCAACCACCTGGACACCAGCCTGACTGACAATCCACTGCCACGTTCCGGCAATCACTGCTGCAGCGACCAGGAGCACCAGCCCCGCATCTCCCGGTCTCCCGATAATCAGACGGCGAAAGGCAAGCTCCTCGGTGACCAGCTTTGACGTTGCACCAATCGCAACGAGATAGAGAAACGTGGGGACGACGCCTCCGCTTCCGGTTACCACTGCCGGCTCTTGCGTGACCACCGGAGCCGCGGCAGCTACCGCGACCAAACCCACCTGGAGGTCGTTGCCTCCGAAGACGAGTCCCACACCGTGGGGCAGCACCCCGAGGATAATCGCGAGCCCATACCAGCGCAGGTACGGACGCTGTTGGATCAGCCCCGCCGCGAAGCCCCACACCACCGTCCCGACCACGACAGCCGCGCCGAGCCCAAGGTCCAAATTGGATGCGAGAGCGTGTGACGACCAGAACGACGCAAGGCCGATCACGAGGGCGAAGCCCACGGCCATCCCTATCACGATCGGGGTCGAAAACCGTGTCCGCCAAGGTCCGTCAGGCCAGATCGCGAGCGGGAGCTGCATCCCGCGGATCATGAATGCCGCGACAACCCCTAGGCTCAGGAGTGCGATGGAATCGCCGACAGCATCTCGCAGGGCTTGCGTCCGGAGCAGCCACCAGCTCGCCACGCACAGTAACAATGCTGCGACACCGCGCGCCCAATACGGAACGTCACGCGGTGACAAGGCCACCCCCGACTACGCGCTCGGTGCCTTGGCCTGTTTCCACGAGCAGTGCTCCATCGGCATCCACACCCTCGACGGTTCCGGCCACCGGCCGGCTCACCGTTTGTCCGGTCATACAATCGAGCCGGTTGAACGCCTCGCGCTCGGCATTGCTCAGGCGCGGACGGCTATCAAGCCGATGAAGCTTGGGAACCAACCGCTCGAGCACCGCGACGCGACTCACTCCCGGGCACACCTGATCCAGGACAATTGCGCTGTCCGCCACCTCGTCCGGTAAGGGGCCATGCACGTTCAGGCCAATTCCGATCCCCATCCATCGCAATTGCTCCCCACTCCATCGCGCTTCACACAAAATTCCTGCGAGCTTTCTGCCATGTACCAGGACGTCATTCGGCCATTTGAGTTGCGGATGCACCCCGAGCTCCGCGAGTGCCTCCACGATCGACAGTCCCACGCGCAACGAAATGACCCCGCTCGGGAGGCCCCGTTTTGATTGCAGCAGGTACCCGAGCCAAATCCCGGTACCGGGAGGGCTGTGCCATACTCTCCCCTGCCGCCCACGACCCGCGACCTGTTCATCAGCCAGGACGACCGTCCCCGTCGGCGCGCCTTCCGCCGCAAGCTGGTGGATTACGTCGAGCGTGCTCGTGACCTTGACGAGCGTCAAACAACTCGGAGAGCGGAGACGCTGTGCCAGCTCAGAGGGCTCCAGCCCATCGTACATCATCCGCGTACCATCGACCAGACGATTGTCAACGCTCCCAGCACAAAGCAGTATGGCGCAAACCGGTAGAAATGTCCTCGGCGCAGCAAGACAATCAGCACTCGAATCGCCGCGATACCTGACACGAGCGCCGCGAGAAAACTCACGACCATCGGACCGGCGCCGACTGTGGCGGCATCAGGACTGCGGTCGGCGAGCTGCAACACCACGGCGCCGATGATCGCTGGAATCGACATGAGAAACGAAAACTCGGCCGCCTTGACCGGGGCGACACCCAGCCACAGCCCAGCAGTGACGGTGGATCCCGACCGGGACACCCCTGGCAGGAGCGCCAGAGCCTGCGCAAGCCCGATGCCTCCCGCTCCCAACGCCGTCGGCTCGGACCGCGAGCCGGGACCCGGCACTCGCCGGGCAGTCCACAGAATGCCGGCCGTCAGAATCAAATTGAACCCCACTGCCGTCAACGAGTCGAACGCTCGCTCGAACCAATCTCTGAATTGTAGGCCGATGACCACGATGGGCAGGGTCCCAACGACCAGAAGTCCAAGGTAGCGCCACGCGCTTCCCACACCGGTCGCGGCATCCCGTATCAGCTCGCTGAGCCGCTTGTGGTATACGGCGACGACAGCCAACAGCGTGGCGCCGTGCAAGATCACCTCCACCAAGACCCCCGGCGTGCTCAGACCAATGGCCGCCTCGGCGATGACCAGATGTCCGGAGCTCGAGATCGGGAGAAACTCCGTCAACCCCTGCACGATGCCCAGCACTAATCCTTGCCACCACGTCACTGCGCGAGCACTCGCTCATACAGCAACTCGTACATGGGCACGACGCGGTCCGCCGAAAATCCCTGGGCGTGTTCGACCGCGCACCGCCGCATGTCTCGCCATCGGGCCTCGTCCC
Organism: Gemmatimonadales bacterium; assembly: GCA_041599395.1. GTDB lineage: Bacteria > Gemmatimonadota > Gemmatimonadetes > Gemmatimonadales > GWC2-71-9 > JBFHWR01. The sequence continues at coordinate 8,446 of JBFHWR010000155.1, forward strand.
GTAAGAGTTCCACCGCACTCTTTGCCATCGCATCGACATCGCCAATGGGTTTGAGGATGCCAGTCACGCCGTCCCTGACCACCTCCGGAATCCCGCCGGTGTCCGTTGCGATGACGGGCACACCACACGCCATTGCCTCCAACGCACTCAATCCGAACGATTCACTTTCGCTGGGCAACAAGAACAGATCGGCGCATTGAAGCAACTCAGGCACTGCGTCGACTTTGCCCGGAAACCGAACGTCGTTCGCCACACCCAAACGTTCCGCCTCCGCCTCGGCCTCGGGCCGCTGCGGGCCATCTCCCGCCAACACTAGCACCGCCGGCATCTGTCGCCGGACTCCGGCAAAAACCCGCACGACGTCGGGTAGACGCTTGACTGGCCGAAAGTTCGAAACATGTACCAAGATCTTGTGGTCCGCGGGCGCAATGGGGCACGTTCTCGGCTCCGGTGCAGGGCGATACTGCCCGAGGTTTACGAAATTGGGAATGACCTGTATGTCACAGCGCGCGCATTCGAACTCCCGATAGGTGGCGTCCC
>JBFHWR010000156.1:0-8975 GCA_041599395.1 Gemmatimonadales bacterium
CCTCGCGTCGTTAAGCGTCTCACAGCCTGGGCTCGGCGGCCCAAGGCCCGAGTGCCGCGTCCTCTCAGGACGCTGTGATCGGCCGAGCCCGCCCTCATTAGGGCGGGACTCCGCGCGGGAGATCAAACTTTTTTCGAGGAGCCCAACGCTTCTCCAGGAGTGAACGTTTTGCGCTATCGGTTGAGTTGGTTGTTTCTCGCAATTGCCACCGCTGTTCCGGCGGCGGCGGGCGCACAGGCATACCCCGCGCCGCTCACCCCCGAACAGGTTGCGGAGCTACGCGGGCACGTGCAGGCGATGAAAGCCGACGCCCGTGGGCCGTATCTCCGCATCCGCTGGTTCTGTAACGACGGCACGGTGCACGCTCCCGGGCCGGCCGTGTGCACGGCGCGTGGCGGGGGCGTACAACATGCGGAGTTCAACGATCGCGCCAAACGGTTGGCGGCGCTCGGCGTGCACGTCGGCACGATTCTCCAGGCGGTGTCCTTCGAAGAGCTGTTCGACTCCGCCGCGGCCAACGCGTGGCTGCGTGAACTCGTGCTCAATCGATACCTCGAGGAGGTGGACGACGGGTGGGTCCTGCGGCAGGCGCGGTTCTACCGCGGCGCGCGCCAAATCGAAGACGAGGAGCAGAAAGGACACCAGATTCTGGAGCGCCTCCTGGCCAACCGCGAATGGACCCGTGCCAACTTCATGTTGGCGTCCCGCCTCGTGGGGACGATTCCGCACCTCGGGCTCGGTGACCAGCAGCTGACGCATCGCATCCGGAATTTGGCGACAGAAGTCGCTAACCTCGATCCAGCGTTTCTCACGACGCGGATCAAGATCCACTCGTTTCCGTCTCGAACCGACCTCGATTCGGTTGTCTCCTTTCTTGGCAGGCGTCAGCAAAACGACTCCGTCCGCGCCAAGCTGATTGCCCTTCGAGACGATCTCGTTCGTCAGTACGACGTGCGGCGGAACGTCGAGAACCTGAATCGGTATCGGGAGCGGCTGCGCGGCAGGTTCAGCGACGAGCTGCAGGCGTTGTCGCAGAGCTATCGGTCCGGCGCCAGCCGTCGCGCGTTTACGCAGATCGCACAATTGAGCCCACGAATCCGGGAGCACGTGTCGCAGAGCGCCGACGGACGCTCCAACCTGGTGCTCATGGATCTCAACCTGACCCTCCAAGAGCAGGCGTTTGTGCTCGCGCAAGACATGCGGACCACGCTGGAGCAACCGGCAAGCCGGCGGGAACGGCTGCAGCATCTGTCGCACCACTTCGCTCTTGCGTACGGTGCGGGGTTTCTCTCCCAACGCGAGCGGCGGGCGCTCGACGACCAGATCACGCAGCTCCTTACGGCTCCGCGGCTCACGGCAATCGCGTACAAGAACGGGCTCGGGTACCTGGGCCGAAGCTTGGACTGGTCTTCCGCAACGGTGCGCGGGGTGCTCGGCCCGGTCATGCAGCGATACGCGCAGTTCGAGCCCAAGGCGGCGGGCGTGTTCGACGCGCTGCTGCGCGGGTCGGCGCTGCTGCCCCTGGCTGCCGACCTGGAACGTCTGGGTGCGGACGCGGACAACGTGCTCGGCGCGTCACACGTGATCCTCGGGGAGCGCGTGAGCCAGGGAGTGCGTGGTCTGAACCCCGGCGTGGCGTTGCGCGAGCTGGACATCCTCGAAACGGACGACGTCGAGCACGTGGATCAGAATAAGATCTACGTACTCCCGATCACCACGCCGGAGCTTCGCCCGGTGGCCGGTGTGCTCACGATGGACGAGGGCAACCTCCTGTCCCACGTACAACTCCTCGCGCGCAACCTCGGCATCCCGAATGCGGCGGTGACGCCGGATCGCTTGCCCCAGATCATACAAGCGCGTGGCGAGCAGGTGTTCTACGCGGTGTCCCCACTGGGACGGGTCTTTCTCAAACGCGCGCGTGACATGACGGCGGCCGAGCGGGGCCTGGTCACGGAAACCCGGGAAACCAAGACCGACAAGATCACGCTCAACACATCGCGTCTCCGGCTCGACCACGCCACGCCCATGCCGCTCACCCAGTTGCGCGTGGAGCATTCCGGCGTGTTTGTCGGTCCCAAAGCCGCAAACCTCGGCCAGCTCGGCGCGTACTTTCCCGGGCGCGTCTCCGCCGGTGTGGCACTGCCGTTTGGCATGTTCTACCAGCACGTGAACCGTCGCTTCGACTCGGAGCAGACGGTGCTGCAGGAGTTGCGTGCGGCGTACCGGGAGGCTGCTGCCATGCGTGCTGCCGGCCGCACGGAGTCAGAGATCGACCAGTTCATGTTCGGCAAGTTGGCGCGGGTACGGCGCGCCATTCAGGAACTGGAGTACCACCCCGAAACCCGGCGCGCCATCGTGGATGCGGTGCGGGCAACGTTTGGTGCCGACCTGAGTCGCGGCGTGTTCATCCGGAGCGACACCAACGTGGAAGATCTGCCCCAGTTCTCCGGTGCGGGCTTGAACTTGACGGTGCCGCATCAGCGCACGCTCGAGGACGTACTCCGTTCCATCAAACGGGTGTGGACGTCACCGTTCAGCGAGCGCGCCTATCTCTGGCGCAAGCAGATCTTGGAAGAGCAGGGAGAGATCTACCCGTCGGTGTTGCTATTGGAGAGCGTCCACTCGGAAAAATCAGGCGTCATGATCACCACCGGGTTGCAGGTGGGCGGCCCGACCGACCTCACAATCGTGACCGCCGAAGGAGTCGGTGGCGGCGTGGAAGGCGAAGACGCCGAGACCATTGTGGTGGACGGCGCCGGCGCCGTGCGCTTGCTGTCGCAGGCCAAGGCGCCCCAGCGACGGGTCTTGGTGGACCGTGAAGGCGGTGGTGTGGCGTGGCGGGTTTCGCGCATGCCGGAGCAACTCCTGTCTCCAAGCGATGTAGAGCAGTTGCGGGCCGTCGCCGCGGAATGGAAAACCCGGTTCACCCGGGCGGACGATCAGACCGTGTGGGACATCGAGTTCGGGTTCGTGGGCGGGAAGCTCTGGCTGTTTCAGATTCGTCCGTTCGTACGGTTCCGGAGCAGCGATCTGTTGGGGCGGCTTGGCATTCTCGACCGTGATGTCATGCGCAACGGCGCGAGACCGATATCCTTGGAGGACCGCATATGAAGCACAGCAAGTTACCGGCCCGGCCATGGATGGCGTGGGGTGCGTTAGCGCTTGTGGCCCTCCTGTCGGCCGCCGCGACGGTAGCCCCGTATCCGCTGGACGGCGACGAGTATACGGGCATCCGGCGGCTCACCGCGTACCGCATGATGCAGGAGGGCAAGATGCCGGGGCGCGTTCGTCTGGTTCCCGGTGCCACGCTGCCGTCGAGCGCGATCCAGCTCCGAATGAAAGGGGTGAACGAGACGTTCGACATCGGGCCGGACACCCCCAAAGACCCGGAACTTCAAGCTGCCATGGAGCGCATCGTGGCAAATCGCAACCCCTCGTACCGTGCGGCGATCCTCGACATCACGGATCCCGCCAACCCGCGGTACGCGGCGGTGAAGGGGGACCAGGGGTACGTCCCCGGGAGCGTCGGCAAGATTCTGGTCATGGCCGGGCTCTTCAACGAACTCCGGGAGCTGTACCCGAACGACGTCGAAGCCCGAGCGCGCGTGCTGCGTGAGACGCGGGTGGTGGCGGACGAGTTCGTAAACCCCAACAGCCACGAGGTGCCGGTGGTGAACCCCGACTGGAGCGGGGTGGTGCACAGGCGTGTCTTGATCGGCGATGTGTTCTCGCTCTGGGAGTGGGTGGACCATATGATTTCCCCCAGCTCGAATGCCGCGGGATCGATGGTCTGGAAACAGGCGTTGTTGCTCGACGTGTTCGGTTCGCGCTACCCGGTATCGCGCGAGGACGAGGAAGCGTTCTTGCGCGCGACGCCCAGACAGGAGTTGACCCAGCGTTCTGCCAGAGTGCTCGAAGCACCACTGCTGGCAGCGGGAATAGACACGGCCGGGCTCAAGCTCCGGACGTATTTCACCCGCGGCGCCACCGCGCGAATTCCGTCGGGCGGGAGCTACTCGACGCCCAACCAGCTCGTGAGTCTGTTGCTGAAGATGGAGCAGGGGAAGTTGGTGGATGAGTGGAGCAGCCTCGAGATGAAGAAGCTGCTCTACTTCACGCGCCGGCGGTACCGGCTTGCCGCCTCACCGGCGCTTGCCGAGGCCGCCGTGTACTTCAAGTCCGGCTCGCTCTACCGCTGCCGGCCCGAGGAGGGATACCAGTGCGGGCAGTACCGGGGGAACGTCGAGAACCTGATGCACGCGGTGGCCATCGTGGAGTCGCCAGCGCGACCCGCACCGGGGGAGCGGCAGCGTGTATATTTATTGTCTATGATGTCGAACGTCTTGAAGGTCAACTCGGCTGGGGAACACGCGGAGATGGGTACCCGGATCCATCGCCTGATTGAGTCACTTCACGCGCCGGGCGGACCGTGAGGGAACGGGTAAGCACATGAGGGCCGTACCTATGAACCCACAGGGTCGAAGCGTCGGTCGCCGGGGCGCATTTTTCAGGTGCGTCGGTGGGGGTGTCGTTGCGTTCGCCCTTCTCGCTACCGCCACCGTTCCACCGGCTCTCGCACAGTCGAATGGTGGGAGTGCGACCTTGGTGTTTCCGCCGCCGGACTCGGCTCTGCAGGCAGGCCTCAACCGCATAATGCGAGAGGTACCCTTCAACAACCTGGTTGCCCGTAAACGGCTGTCGGTGGCGCTGGTGGATCTCTCCGATCCCGCAGCGGTTCGGTACGCCGCGGTTGACGACAACCACATGCGCTATGCCGCGAGTCTCCCGAAGATCGCGATCATGTTGGCCGTATTCGACCGGGTGGACAAAGGGGTGATCGAGTACACGCCGGCGCTTCGGCGAAAACTCGAGCTGGCAATCCGGAACTCGGACAACCGCGCGTCAACCGAGCTGCTCGAGATGGTTGGATTCGAAGCCGTTGCCAGTACGTTGCGCGACCCCCGGTATGAGCTGTACTCCGAAGGGCGGCGCGGCGGACTGTGGGTCGGGAAGGACTACGGTGCTGGCAGACTGGGCTATTGGCGCCGCGATCCCATGCACAACATCTCGCATGGCGCGACAGCCCGGCAGGTAGCGCGCTTCCTGGTCATGTTGGAACAAGGGGACTTAGTCAGCGAGTGGGCCTCCGCCGAGATGAAAGACATCATGGGAAGCCCCAGGATCAAGCACAAGTTTGTGCTTGGGATGCAAAACTTCACGGACGCCGGCGCCAAGATCTTCCGGAAGTCCGGCACGTGGCGGGACTTTCATTCCGACGCGGCGCTGATCGAGCGAAACGGGAAGACTTACGTTGCCGTTGCGCTGATGGAGTCGAACGTGAAACTGGTTTTGGCGCGCTTGATCGTGCGGCTGGATAACCTCATTCAGAATCCATCCGGACCGGCTCGGAGGACCGGCGGAACGCGATAAGGGTGGGGCGCAGGCGCCTTCCTCTTTAGTGCGTTGATGATCGTCGTGCGACGCGAGTCTGCGCTCGTGCGATTTCCTCGTCGGTCATCCGTGCCGACATGAGCGAGAGTAGTTCTCGGGCCGGCTCGAAACCGCTGGCTGCCGCACGGGACAACAGGGTGTAAGCCTCGACCAGATCCTGTGGGACCGTGCTCCCATCGATGTACAGGATGCTCAGATTGACTTGGGCAGTTGCTTCGCCGGCGTCGGCTGCCAGCCGGTACCACTCTGCGGCCTGCGCGAGGTCTTTTGCCACTCCGAGGCCTTGGGAATACATCAGGCCGAGGTTGAACTGGGCTTTGGCGTCACCCTGCAGCGCGGCTTCCCGGTACCAGCTCACCGCCTGTGCAGGATCTTGGGTAACGCCGTTGCCGAGCGCATACATGGCGCCCAATTCGTTCTGGGCAAGCGCGTGCCCGAGGCCTGCGGCCCGGCGATACCACTTGGCTGCCTCTGAAAGATCCTGAGGAATCCCGTTCCCTGTCGCGAGCATGGCGGCGAGTTCGTATGCCGCCTTGGCGTGGTCCTGTAGCGCCGCCCGCCGGTACCAGCTTGCTGCCGTGGGGCCGTCGCGGAGCACTCCCGTGCCTGAGGCGTACATCATGGCCAGGTTGTACTGGGCGGCGGAAAGATACTGCTCGGCTGCCGCGCGGTACCACCGGACCGCCTCGTCCAAATCTTGCTCGACGAACTCACCGTTCAGGTACATGGAGGCCAGGTTGTTCTGCGCGCCTGCGTTGCCCTGGTTGGCAGCGGCGAAGTACCACTTGAAGGCTTCTTCCTTGTCCTGGGGTACACCGTTCCCGTCGTCATACAGCACGCCGAGTTGAAACTGGGCGACCGGGTTTCCGGCACGGGCTGCTTGCTCGGTCCAGCGCAGGTCTCGGTAGCGAAACTTGACCGGTTCCGGTGTCTGGCCGAGTACTGGTGGCGCGGCGAGAGAGATCGAGAGGATGCCCAGTACCAAGGGACCCGGAGACCTGAGAGCATCGCGCAAACGGAAACCTGCAGAGTGTTTGGATCGAACGCGCCGCATCGTCTGGAATCCTCCGCTCAAAGAGGATCAACATCGGTGGCGAGCGCATCGAATCTCTGTAGGCGGGATCACACCGGGGCAGCCGTGACAGGCCGCCGCAAGACTTTCGGACAAGCGTGAAGTAAATTCCCTTCGGAGTTGGTGGCGGAAACCGGATGGTCCCGCTCCCTGCTCCCCGCTCCCTCTCATTCTTTCGGAGCCGTCAGGCAACATGACAGAACCAGACGAAGCGTCGTCACCGCAAGCATCGATGGCCGTACTCGAGCTGTTGGACGGCGCGGCCGCCCCGGCCACCGACCTCGACGCGCTGCGTGCAACCGCTGCGGATCCCCTCCGGACGTTAGAGGCCCGGCTCGAGGCCTACGAAGACGTCATCGACTCTGAAGTCGGAGACACGTCGCTCACCCGCGGCCGCAACTTGGAGCGCGAGTTTGGGCTCCGGCAGATCTTTCTCAAGTTCGAGGGCGGAAACCCCTCGGGCACACAAAAGGACCGCATCGCGTTTGCGCAAACCCTGGACGCGCTGCGCCGCGGGTTTGACGCCGTGACCGTCGCCACGTGCGGCAACTACGGCGCCGCGATGGCGCTTGCCGCCTCGCTCGCCGGACTCCGCTGCATCATCTACATCCCCGACAAGTACAAGACCCGTCGGGCGGACGAGATGCTCAGGTACGGGGCGGAGCTCGTCAGGACTGGAGACGACTACGAGACGGCCGTCCGAATTTCGCAGGAGCGGGCCGAGGCCGAGGAGATCTACGACGCAAACCCCGGTGGGGCGAACACGCCCATCCAGCTCCGCGCCTACGGCGAGATTGCCTACGAGATCTACGACGAGCTGCGGGACGCGCCGGCAGCCGTCGCGTTGCCCGTGTCCAACGGCACGACATTGGCCGGCGTGTACAAGGGGTTCGTGAGCCTCCATCGGCGCGGCAAGACCTCGCACATGCCGCACATCCTGGCCGGCTCATCGTACCGCAAGAACCCCATCGTGCAGGCATACCTCACCGGGGCGCCCCACTGCGTGAACCTGGAGCCCGGCCAGTTGCGGGAAACCCAGATCAACGAACCGCTCATCAACTGGCACTCGATTGACGGCGACCACGCGCTCCATGCCATTCGGGACACCAACGGCTGGGCCAGTAACGCGAGCGATCGCGCGTTGGTCGACTACTCACGGCTACTCCGGGAACGGGAAGGACTGCATGTGTTGCCGGCGTCCACCGCTGGGCTAGTGGCCCTCATCGACCGGCACAAGCGCGAGCCGCTCCCCTCCGAACGGTACGTGGTCATTCTGACCGGGCGAAAAGCGTGACGGCGTTTCCGGAAGGGAACGCCATCGTCTACTGCCAGGGGGCGTTCGCAACAACAAACGGAAAGACCGCACACGGACTCGTTCGCCGGAGCAAGCGGTATCGCGTCTTGGCCGTCGTCGACGCCCGTCACGCCGGCTCCGACGCGGGCCAGGTGTTGGACGGTACGCCAAACGGGATTCCCATCGTTGGGGACGTCGAGCACACGGTCGATGCCCACCGCAACAGTGAACATCCGGCAACGCACCTCGTCGTGGGTCTCGCGCCTGACGGCGGCCGTCTGCCCCCAGCGGCGCGACAGGACATCGCCGCCGCGATCAGACTCGGCCTGAACGTCGACACCGGGCTCCACGACTTTCTCTCAGAAGACACTGACATGGCCGCGCTCGCCGCCGCCCATGGCGTGGTGATCCGTGACATCCGCAAGCCGCCCCATCGGAACACGCTGCATTTCTTCTCGGGTAAAATCGAGCACGTCACCGCGCTCAAGGTTGCCTTACTGGGAACGGACAGCGCGGTGGGAAAGCGTACCACGGCGTGGCTGGTGGTGGATGCATTGGCGGCTGCCGGTGTCCGAGCCGAACTGGTTGGAACCGGTCAGACCGCGTGGATGCAGGGCGCCAAATACTCGCTGGTCATGGACTCGTTGGTGAACGACTTCGTGGCGGGTGAGATCGAGCATGCGGTGTGGTCCGCGTGGAACGACACCAAGCCGGACGTGATCGTGATCGAGGGGCAGGGGAGTCTCATGAACCCGGCGTACCCCGGAGGGTACGAGATACTCGCGGCCGGTAGGCCGGACGTCGTGGTACTGCAGCACGCTCCGGCGCGCGTCGAGTACGATGGGTTCCCCGGATATCCAATGCACCCGTTGCGGGTGCAGATCCAGGCCGTCGAGTTGCTGTCGGGGAAACCAGTGCTCGCGATTGCGGTGAACCATGAGAACATTGCGGACGAGGAGGTGGCTCGTACGTGCGCCAGAATTGCGCGGGAGACCGGGTTACCCACCTGCGCGCCGCTCAAGGGTGGTGTCAGCTGTTTGGTCGACGCGCTCATGCCGTATGTGCGTCGAGCAGTCACCGCATCCGCATCTCCCGCACCCACAGCGGGTAAGGTGACGCAATGAGCGCAGCACACGTGCCCTCTCCGCGGGCGACCCC
>JBFHWR010000157.1:0-8923 GCA_041599395.1 Gemmatimonadales bacterium
ATTGACCTCCCGGTCGCGGAACGTCCCGCTGGTAGTGGATTCAGAGAGCACCCAAGCCACATCCCCGGATGTCGCAACGGATTGGTTGGTCACCACCCGCGTGATTGCGCTCGCGAACGCGACGTCGGCGCCTAAGTGGTGTGAGCCGTACTCATCACGCGATGCCTCCGCCCCACCGGTTTCGTAGATGACCACATCTGGCGATAACAGCTCGAGGGCGTGGCTCGAATCGCCCATGGCAAGCGCGGCATGGAATGCGCGCACAACATCGGCTGGGGTATCTGTGGACTGAGCCATCACAGAACTCGCTAGTCCAGCAGCCACAATTAGAACAGACGGAACTGCACTCACGGATCGCATCGTATGGACTCCAGCAGTTATTGGATGGCAGCGGGCGGACTCAACGGGATGACGTATCACACGGATACGCCCTTGAGCCTGAGGGCGTTCCCGATGACCGACACCGAGCTGAAACTCATTGCGGCCGCTGCGATCATCGGGCTCAGCAGGATGCCGATGAAGGGGTAGAGAATTCCCGCCGCAACGGGTACGCCCAATGAATTGTAGGCAAATGCCCAGAAGAGGTTCTGCTTGATGTTACGCATGGTCGCGTTACTCAGCCGCCGAGCGCGGGCGATGCCTCGGAGATCACCCTTGATGAGCGTCACACCCGCGCTCTCCATCGCCACGTCGGTTCCCGTTCCCATGGCGATGCCCACCTCGGCCTGCGCAAGCGCCGGTGCGTCGTTGATGCCGTCACCCGCCATCGCCACCACCCGACCATCTTGTTGAAGCCGTTTGACCACGGCCGCCTTCTGGTCGGGCAACACCTCCGCGATCACCTCGTCGATCCCGAGCTTGGCTCGCACGGCTTCTGCCGTTTTCCGGTTATCACCGGTAAGCATGACGATGCGCAGCCCCTCGCCGTGGAGCTGGCGAACAGCCTCGTACGTAGAGTCCTTGATCGGATCCGAGACACCCAGCAGCCCCGCCAACGTTCCATCTATCGATACCGCCATCACCGTCTGTCCGTCAGATTGCATCGCCTCCAACTGGTTCACGAGCTGGCCCATCTCCACCCCGCGGTCCTTCATCAGTCTGACGTTTCCGAGCGCCACGGCGCGCCCTGCCACTCGGCCAACGACTCCCTTACCAGTGATCGACTCGAAACCGTCCGCGTCGTGCAACGACAGCCGGCGTTGGGTTGCCGCCTGCACGATCGCGGAGGCCAGGGGGTGTTCGCTACCACGCTCGATGCTCGCGGCAAACTGCAACAGTGCTTGTTCATCCCACCCCTCCGCTGTAACCACGCGACCCAAGGTAGGACGGCCGAGGGTGAGCGTGCCGGTTTTGTCGATTACAAGCGTGTCGACCTTGCGCAAGACCTCGATCGCCTCGGCATTCTTGAACAGCACGCCCAAACTCGCGCCTTTCCCGGCGGCCACCATGATCGACATCGGCGTCGCGAGGCCCAGCGCACACGGACACGCGATGATCAGTACCGCTACTGCATTGATGATTGCAAACGCCATTTTCGGCTGGGGTCCAACAAGACCCCAAACCGCGAACGTGATGACTGCAACAACGACCACCGCGGGAACGAAATACCCTGCCACCACATCCGCGAGTCGTTGTATGGGCGCGCGACTACGCTGCGCGTCCGCCACCATTTGGACGATCTGCGCAAGCAAGGTCTCGGCGCCCACTTGTTCGGCGCGCATGATGAGTGAACCGGCGCCGTTCACGGTGGCGCCGACGATCCGGTCCCCGGTCCCCTTCTCAACCGGCACGGGTTCGCCCGAGATCATGGACTCGTCGACAGCACTCCGCCCTTCGAGGACGATGCCATCGACCGGGATCTTCTCGCCCGGCCGTACCCGAAGCCGGTCCCCCGGACGCACCTCGTCCAGCGGGACATCCTGCTCGGTTCCATCGGCCCCGATTCGTTTTGCCGTCTTCGGCGCAAGACCCAACAAGGCCTTGATCGCGGCCCCGGTGCGGCTCCGCGCTTTGAGTTCCATGACTTGACCCAACAGCACCAGCGTTACGATCGCAGCGGCGGCTTCAAAGTACACACCGACGGTCCCATTGGCGTCGCGGAACGATGGCGGGAAGATGCCGGGAACGAGGGTGGCAACGACGCTGTACGCATACGCCACGAGCACTCCGAGCCCGATCAACGTGAACATATTGAGGCTCTTGAGCACCAGTGACTGCCAAGCCCGGACGAAGAACGGCCAGCCGCCCCAAACAACGACTGGGGTAGCGAGAGCAAGTTCGATCCACGGTAAAACGCCCGCCCGCTCCAAGGGGTGAAGGGGATTGCCTGGGAACACATGTCGCATGGCAATCAGGACGACTGGAACGGTGAGTGCGACGCTCACCCAGAAGCGCCGACGCATATCCACGAGTTCGGGGTTCTCGTCGTCGCTGGCGTCGACCACTCGCGGTTCGAGCGCCATACCGCAGATTGGGCATGAACCCGGCTCAGACCGGATAATCTCCGGATGCATGGGACACGTGTATTCAGTACGAGTCCCGCCCACGGCGGTCGCTTCGAGCCCCATTCCGCATTTGGGACATGCGCCGGCGACGTCCTCTTGAATCTCTGGGTGCATCGGACACGTGTAGCTGCCCACCCTCGAGTCGCTGGAGTTCTCTTTCAGGGCTTGACGGGGCGTGAGAACGGCCAGCGGATCCTGCGCGAACTTTTCGCGACAGTGCGCAGAGCAGAAGTGGTACACCGTCCCCCGATAGTCGAAGCGATGCGGCCCACCCTCGGCGACCGTCATGCCGCAGACAGGATCTGTCGAAGTGGAGGCGTTCCGGTGCAGCGTGCTGTGTTCGTGACTCATGTCCGTACTCACGTCACCCGGTCGATCCAGAGTGCGAGAACCGATGAACTCTGCGCTGCAATCTAGCAGAGTTCGGAACCAGACGCAGTGCCCCACACCGCGGGCTTCGGCTGCGGGGCGACGTTTCCGGTGAAGCGGCAGATGGTCGGTGTCTAGGTCGGGTTCGAGGTAGAAAACCGCACCAGCGCTCGGCGGATACGACGGGGTGGAGACATTCAATTGGGGTGTGCAACACGTCTAGGGCAGCGTCTGCCCGCCCCACGCGTGCCGAGTCACGTTCCCAGAGGTGGTCGCGCCTCGTAGACGACTAGCTTGGGATGGCCGTACCGCCCGCGCGAACCCTGTAGCGCCTCCTCGTTACTCATTTCACGCCGCTCGAAGACGTTGGAGCGTTCGAAGAGATCCATGCACCGTGGGTCGTAGTATATCACGAGTGCCCGGCGCGGACTCTCTGCCAACGATGCTTCCATGCGTTGGACGACTGTGCGGAACACGGGTTCGTCAAACGGATGGTGGAAGAAATAGACTCCCGGGTCAGGCGGAATCGCGAAGTCGGTGGCGTCCTGGCACACGGCTTCGATATCGTCGCATTGTCGATCCGAATGCGAGAAGGCCGCGATGTTCTCGAGCGCGGTTGCGTGGAGGTCGGGTGAGTACTCCACGCCAATGATCCGTTTGAACGGAAACTGGGCCGCGAGTAAGAGAGGTCGCCCCTTTCCAGATCCGAAATCGATGAAGACGAATTCCTCGTAAGGGATTGCGAGTGTTGCGAGCGTATTGGTCACGACGTCGGCCGGCGCCGGCTGATATGCCGCGCCATGTTTCCAGTTGGGACTCTGGATCTTGGCCATCCATCCCAAGTCATCGTCTTGGTACGTATCAACGCCGTGGAGACGGTCGTACGCTCGTTCCTCTCGTTCCGCGCGGCGGCCGCTGGGGGTCACCCGGCGTAGTCGGTCGACGATGTATCTACCGGGCGCCGCGAGTGCTCGCCGCAAGGTTCCACCCACGCCGCGTTGGTGCAAGGAACGATTGAGCTTTCGCTGCACCGTTTGGAGGATGAGCATGGGTCCCGGAGGCGGCGGAGGCGCCTCCGGCTCCCTCCATAGGTCAGCATGTTCGTCCCGTGGTCGCATCCAGATCTACCCTGGCTGTTGTGTTGGATCGGAAACCACGGAATTTCGCTCGAGGCGAATAGCGATGCGGTGACCTGGGCTCCAGGTCGTGCCGCCAGGCCGCCAGGGCTCGTCGGTCTCGCTATACTATCTTAGGTAGACGAAGTCTGGACGTGGGTGCCCTGAGACACCGTGCAACCTGCACGGAGCCCGCGTGAACCCGCGACGCACCTGGTAATGCAGAGCGATAGGGTGACCATATGGCCGATCTTGGAGCTTCTGACATCAAACCGTTCATCGGGACGCGCAATTTCCAAGAGTCGCGCGACTTTTACGTTGCGCTCGGGTGGCGACTGAACTTCGACTCGGGCGACCTGGCCGAGCTGGAGCTAGGTGATTGCCGTTTCTACTTGCAGAAATACTATCAGAAGCAGTGGTGCGAGAATTCGATGCTTCACATCAGGGTAAACGACGCGGGCGCTTGGTATGAGCGCGCGAAGGCGGTGCTGGGTGCTCGGCCGTACGGCGCGGCGCGTGTGAAGCCGCCGAAGAAGGAAAGCTACGGCGCTCTGGTAACGTACGTGTGGGACCCGGCTGGCGTTCTCCTGCACTTCGCTCAGCCACTGCCGCCGGAGGATTGAAGGCGACGTGCTTGGCGCCTAGCGAGGACGACCACGGTTGTAGGCACTCTCAATGGCGTCTCCATCGGTCGCCGCAGTCTCAAGAGATGGGACGACGCACGATGGTTCATTGATCTTCCACAGCGTCTCTGTGCAAAAGCGGAGATCGATACCGGCGCCACGTGGAACTGAATCTGCAGATCGCCTCCCAGCACCTTCCACGGAAGCTCGCCGATCTTCTCGTAAGGGATGCGGCGGCACGATCTCGATGGGAGACGCTTACCGCCAGTCGGCAACGGATGCTCCGTGAGCATGTGGCAGCCGGCAAGCGCTCCGTCACACGCGCTCGGCGCGCCAAAAAGGCGCTAGCGGCTAGTCCAACAGCTCTATGACACGCGCCGCAAACCGCTTGCCGTCAAACTGCGGCAGGCGGCGCTTGTACTGTCTTGCGTGCGCGTCCTCCGCATAGGCTGGCGCCGGCGGGCCTTCGTCGCCCCAGCGTGCCTCAGGCCCGAACACCATGAAGATGCCGGCGCACGGCCCGGTCAACGAATACCGCTGATGGTATGGCTCCATGACTGCTTCATGCGCATCCCAGTACTGATGTGCCCGTTCGTCAGTCACGATACCAGTGACGCGATCGACGTGTTCTTCACGGGCACCGTTCTTGGGCACCCATACGACATATGTGGCTAGATCGTCGCTATTCGTTTGGTCGAGTAGGTGTTTCTGCGTTTCCGAGGACCCCCGGAGACATCCCCCTCAGGTTGGGGCTACGAGCACGAGCACACGGACCTTGCCCGCATCCTGGTTGAACGCCGCTCGGAGAGGGTCGCCGTCTTCATCGAGAGCCGTGTAGCCCGGAGCAGATGACGTGAGCCCAAGCGCGGCGACAAGTGCAACCGGCAAGACTCCGAAACGGAAGTAAGCTTTTCGCATCGGGACCTCCTACACAATGACGGCGTCTGCCACAAACTGCAGAATGAATGAAGCGATCCACACGGCGGTTGCAGACCACAGCATAACCCTTGTATACCGCGCCCATCGTGTCGTGCACGCTACGCCATTCGCAGGAACCGGACGATAGACCATCCAGAACGCAAGGCCGAGCATGAGGGCAGACACCCCAAGGAGAGGGAACCGGTAGGGCTTGAGCCCCGCGGCGAAGATCATTCCGTTCACGCCCAATAGCGTCAACGCGAGCGGACCGATGCAGCAGATGGCCGCAATCGCGCTCGTGAAGGCGGCACCCAAGGCGCCCGCCAGAGACCCTGTTTCAGCAACCTGGCGTTTCACGGTCGAGATACGTTGGGAACGTCAGCGGGAGGACCGGTGTTCCCGCTCTCCCCCGGCCAGAACCGAGCTGCGTTGTACCTTCGACCCAGCTCAAAGGCCTCGTCGAGCGACAGCACGAATAGATCGGGACGGCAGGCGACCCAGGTGGTGCCAACCTCACGAGAGGCCAGCAAGTTCACGTACGAGCAGAAGCAGGAGATGGAGCGCTCGGTGGACTCCGCGCACGAGGCAGCTGTCGGCAACAAGAACGACATGAGCGGTTCTCCTCTCACCGGAAGAGTTCCGTTGGGAGTCACTCTCACTCGGAGCAGCTGACCCGTGGCCGGGCAGTGGGACTCGAGTTCCGCCGTGGCACCCAGGAGATGCGGGATGAACAAGCCGTCCCATGCACACCAGGTGAACAGCTCGCGTCCGTTCATGCGGAGACAATGCTTGGTAGGTTCGGCTGTCAGACCTCCGAACCCGATGACGCGCTTTTGATCATCGTACAGAAGTTGGCACCGCATGCCGGGTGCTTCGAGCACTGCGAGGACTTCCCGGGTCGCTCGGCCGACCACAGACGCCACCTGTTCCGGGGATACCGCCCCCCCTTCGAGAAGCAGGCGGTACAGCGCAAAGCCGGCCTCCCGTGCCCGCCGCGAGAGCCGAGGGAATGCGGCGAGAACAGCCGCTTCGGCAGCGTCGAGGTCGATCGATCTGGAGACGGCCAACTAACATTCCTCCATCATCACTTTGCAGCGCGCGCGGCGGACTTCACCATCTCACTGAGCGTGGGATGCACGTGGATCGACTTTGAAATTCGATCGATCGTCCCACCGCCGTGCATAGCTGCGACTGCTTCATGTAGCAGGTCATCTCCGTGCGGCGCCAGCACGTGAAATCCAAGAATTTCTCTCGTTGCCCCGTCCACGACGGCCTTGATCATGCCGCGTGTGTCGCCAATTGCTTTGGCCCGAGCCCCTTGTACGGGAACCTTCCCCACCGCTACGCGCACCCCTCGGCGTCGCGCTTCGTCCTCTGTAAGACCCACAGCCGCCAAGGTCGGATCCGTGAACACGGCACGTGGTACCGCTCGGTAGTCCACGGTCTTGCCGAGGTTTTTGACGACGTTCAGCGCGGCGATCGGTCCGTCATACGTTGCGACGTGGGTGAACATCCATCCCCCCTTTACGTCACCGATCGCCCAGATGTGGGGCTGGCTAGTGCGGAGCTGATCGTCGATTGCGACGAATCCGCGACCGTCCACGGTGACTCCGGCCGCCCCGACATCGAGGCCGTCTGTATTACCGACGCGTCCGGTCGCGACGAGCAGCTCGGCAGCCCGAAACTCGCGGTCCGCTCCACTCACGGTGGCCGCCACGACTGTGTCAGCTCCACTGCTCGAAACCGCTCGAACTGCGGCATCGGTATACACATCCACGCCCTCGTCACGGAGGACGTCTGCTAGTAGTGCAGCGAGTTCGGGATCTTCACCTTTGGCAAGCTGTGCGTTTCGGCCGAGCAGGGTGACCCGTGTGCCAAACCGCGCGTACATCTGCGCGAACTCGATGCCGACGTAGCCGCCACCTATTACGATTAGGCTCGAAGGCAGCGTCTCCAGATGCAGCGCAGAATGGTTGTTGAGGTGGGGAACGTCCGCCAAGCCCTCGATGGGCGGCGAGACGCGCCGTGCACCTGTCGCGATGATCGCTTTCTCAAAGGTCAGTCGGCGATCGCCAGTATCCACTTCGTGCGAGCCGATGAAGCGCGCATCACCCCTCACGAAGTCGATCTTGCCGCGTTGTTTTTCAAGCGCGTCGTAGATGCCACGATGAATCCCGTCGACAATGCCATTCTTCCGCTCGACCGCTTTGGCCAAGCGAAAGTGAACCGTTCCCTCGATCTCGACGCCGAACTCGACCGCCCGCCGGGCGACCAGGTGCATGACCTCCGCCGACCGCAGCATCGCCTTGGTCGGCACGCACCCTTCGTTGACTCAGGTGCCGCCCACCTCGGCCTCCTCGATCAACGCGACACGGGCGCCGAGGTTTGCGGCCATGTGTGCCGCCGGGAGGCCACCCTGGCCGGCGCCGAGTACCACAAGGTCGTAGTCGGACGAGCTCATGGCTGATCGCTTTCGAGCGCCGCGACGATCATTGCAACAGTCGGGACACCCCGGATGCCGTCTTGTGTTTGGTACACACGGCAGCAGTTTGACTGAGACTCGGTTCCGTCACCAGATACGTCCCGACCGTGCACCAAGATCGTCGGCGACCCATACTGTCGCACGTAGCCTGGAGCGTCTGGGTCTTCGCGATCCCACTCCCGCCACACTGCAGGTGCCTGTGCCGCGACCAACGCACGTGTGAGCTGCTCCCGCGCCGCATCCACGTTGGGGCAATTTCGATCGACGATGAGTTCCACGTTGCATGTCATGAGTCGTCGCTCCCCTTCACGCTACTGCGAACTGTCTGCGGAGGATGCACTGGTACCCTGCGTCCTTTCCGTCTCACGCGCCTCGACCACCTCGGCGGTGAACCCAGTGAGCCTGGTGAGCTCACCGATGAACTCGGCCGGCGAGGTTGCAGTGGGATCAAACGTGACGACTGCACTTCCCTCCTCATAGGACGCGTCGGCGTCCTCCACACCCGCCACTTTCTCGAGGGCCACACGGGCCGTCACAGCGCATGTCGGTCACGTCATCCCCGACACCGCCAGGGTGACGGTCCGGGAAGTCGGCGTAGCCTCCATCACCATCGTTTCGTGGTCGTGTCCCGCCATGTCCTCGTGGTCCGGCTCGACCGCGACTCCGATCGCGACCGCAGCGATGATGGCGCCAAACACCGTCCATTCAGTCTTGGACATCAATCTCTTCCCTTCTCAGAGAAACCACTGTGACCAGGTCGGGTATGTCGCGGCTACTGCGGCGACGATCGTGGCAATCCAGAGCATCGTCTTCGTTCGTCGACGCACCCTCGGCTCGGCACATGGTTTGTCGGGGTCACACGCTTTCTTCTCTTCTCTGTCGACCAAGTAGAATCCTCCGAATAGGAACAGC
>JBFHWR010000158.1:0-8915 GCA_041599395.1 Gemmatimonadales bacterium
GGGCGGGGCGATGGCTGCACAACCTCGCATCGTGATCACCCAATCCCTCGCACCGCTGGCTGCGCTTCGGCGGAGCATCAACCTATGGATTGCCATCGCGGTTGCGGTGACCGGCATGGTCGCACTGGTCGTGGCGAGTTGGTTGTCGGGTCGACTCGCACGGCCGCTTGCCACCCTTGCCCGCAAGACCGCGCAGGTTGACGTTGATCGGCTGAACGTCGACTTCGAGACCGAGCGCAAGGATGAAATTGGGCAGCTGTCGCGCATGTTGGGCGCCATGACACAGCGGCTACGCGTGAGCGCAGCGAGGCTTCGAGGAGCGGAGCGACGCGCCACCGTGGGCGATCTCGCGCGGCAACTAAATCACGATATCAAGAACGGCCTGATGCCCATTCGAAACGTGTTCAGGCACTTGTCGCAGGTAGCCACGACCCGACCGGACGAACTCCCTACCGTGTTCGAAGAACGTAAGGGTACGGTGGAATCGAGCATGTCCTATCTTGAGAATCTCGCGTCCAATTATGCCCGGCTTTCGCCGAAGGTCGACCGACAACCATGTGATCTCAATGCCGTCATCGAACAGGCCGTGCCGTCTTTACGGGGCTCCGGTGGCGTTGATCTCAAGCTCCGTCTCCAGTCCGGCATTCCTGAGGTGGTCGCCGACTCCGTGGTTCTCCGTCGCATTGTGGAGAATTTGGTGGGGAATGCGGTGGACAGCCTTGGGTCGGAGTCAGGTACTGTCGAGGTGGCAACCGAACTGCTCGCGGATTCGCAGCAACCACCCCGGGTGCGCGTCACAGTCTTGGATACTGGTCCCGGAATGACGTCGGAACAGTTGGACAGGGCGTTCGAGGACTTTTACACCACGAAGGAAGGTGGCAGCGGGCTCGGGCTGCCAATCGTTCGCAGACTCGTTTTGGATCTCAATGGGACGCTCCGCGTCGAAAGCGAGCCGGGTGTGGGGACGCGGTGCATAGTCGATTTGCCGATTTCGGATGACGGGGGACAGGAGGAGTTAGGAGCTAGGAGTTAGAGGAGCTAGGAGGGAGGAGTTAGGGGTTAGGGGTTAGGGGTTAGGAGTTAGGAGTTAGGAGTTAGGGGACTCGTGAGTTCCTGCACGGCGTATTTCGTACGGCTCCCGACTCCCGGCTCCCGCCTTTGGACTCGTGTCGCAGAGGAGAGCTCAGACCTTGGCTTTGATTCTCGTTGTTGACGATGTTGCGGCGATGGCCGAGCAGTATGCCTATGACGTCAAACGAGTGGGCGGGCATGAAACGATTGTGGCAAGCGATGGCCGCGCAGCCCTCGACTTGTTGGATCGCGAAGCGGTCGACTGCGTTGTGCTCGACCTGGAGATGCCCGGCGTTGACGGGTTTGACGTCCTTCGCGCGCTGAAGGAGCGCGGACGCGCGGTTCCCGTGATCGTCTACACGGGGACCGGCAACTACGATCGTTGCGTCGAGGCGATCAAGCTGGGCGCGTATTCCTTTATAGACAAAGCGGAGCCGATGGAGCGTGTGCTGCAGGAAATCGCGAACGCGCTCGAGCGGGGGCGTCTCGCCTCCGAGGTGAAGGCGCTGCGGCTGCGGCTCGCGGCGGACAGCTCGCTGCTGGGAACCAGCGAGCCGATGCAGCAGCTGCGTGACGCCATCGCCCGCGTTGCGCCCATTCCCAGTCCGGTCTTGATCGTAGGGGAAAGCGGATCTGGCAAGGAGCTGGTGGCGCGGGATCTTCACCGTCTGAGTCCCAGGGCCGAGGCGCCCTTCGTCGCTATCAACTGCGCGGCGCTACCGGAGGCGCTCGTCGAGAGCGAACTGTTTGGCCATGAGCGAGGCGCGTTCACCGGCGCGCACACGATGCGAAAGGGGGCGTTCGAGACAGCGGGCCGAGGTACGCTGTTTCTGGACGAGATCGGCGAGCTGGCAGCGCCAGTGCAGGCCAAGCTCCTCCGGGTGCTCGAGGAAAATCAGGTGTCCAGGGTGGGTGGAAACCGCATTGTACCCATCGAGGCTCGCGTGATAGCGGCAACGAACCGAAATCTCGAGGAAGAAGTTCAAGCCAACCGATTTCGCCAGGACCTCTATTTTCGGTTGAATGTGCATATCGTCCGCGTCCCGCCGCTGCGCGACCGACTCGCCGACCTCCCTGACCTCGTCGCACACTTCCTCTCGGTGACCTGCGAGCGATTTGGTGTGCGGGAGAAGCGCATCGATCCTGCGGCGCTGGACGTGCTGATGGCGTACGATTGGCGCAAGAACAACGTACGCGAACTGCGAAACACCGTGGAGCGGATGGTCATTGCGACTGACGGTGACACCATTGGCGTCGGCAACGTCCCCGCGGAATCGTGGCGCGGCGAGGGTGAACCGGTGAGCGACGCCGGTCGCACGTTCAAGGAGCTCAAGGCGGACGCGGAGCGCCGCATCGTGCTGCGAGCCCTATCGCAACACGACTGGCACATCACCCAGACGGCCAAGGCACTCGGTCTCGCCGATCACGCAAGCCTGCTCAAGATCATGAAGCGCCACGGGCTCTCGGCGGCCCGTCGCTAACGCCAACTCCTGCTGACACACCTCGTGTCCTCTGGGACACGGTGCTGGTCCCACATCGTGTCCGAATGGACACGTTCGAGCGCCGTCACGGCTGGGCGCTCGTCCGGACGCTCCTTGTAATCAATTAACTGACAACTGCTTAGCGGTTTGCTCGCTCGCTCCTCCGTTGTGGCAGCCGCCTTGCGCTATGGCACAGTCGAGCAGGCGTCTCGATCATCGCGCAACAAGCGCAGAAACAGGAGGAGGAGCCATGAACGACCGAACGAGATACATCAGCTTGCCGGAGAAACTGGGTCGCGGGGCGGTGGTCGCGCTCTGGATCGTGTTCTACCTGGCGCTCTACGGCTGCGGCTCGCAGGGCGGCGACGAACGCACCACGGCGCAGGCGCAAAAGAGCCGGGTGCAGGTGCGCACGGCGGTTGCGCACAGCGCCCCCATGTCGCCGCCGGTGCTGGACGAGCCCACGCCGGTCGATGAGGACCCGTTGAAGTCGCCGGAGATCAGCGGCGTCACGTTTGAGGGCGCGCATGCGGCCTTCGAAAGCAAGCGATACGATGAAGCCGAACAGCTGTTCGAGCGGTATGTGCAGGAGCATCCTGGGAATCCATGGGGCCATTACATGCTTGGTCTGTCGTATTGGAAGGCGGGGTCGTTGGAACCGGCCGAACTCGCGTTCGAGCGGGCGTTGGAACGAGATCCTGCTCACATCAAGAGCCTGCTCAACCTGAGTCGCGTGTTGTTGGATGACGGGCGGCCGGAGGCGGCGCTCGAGCAAATCGATGCCGCGCTCGACATCGATGAGCAGTCGAATGATGGGTTGCGTCTTCTTGGCCGCGCGTTGTACGCCGTGGGTGATGTCGATGGGGCAATCGATGCGTATCAGGAAGCCATCGCGGTCGATGAGTCGGACGCTTGGGCGATGAACAATCTCGGTTTGATTCTCATACGGGAAGAACAGTTTGACGACGCGCTCTTGCCGCTGGCCCGCGCTACGCAGATCAAGACCGACGCTGCCGTGTTCTTCAACAACCTTGGGATTGCACTCGAACGGACGGGACACTTCAGGGCGGCCGCCGAAGCGTACGCCCGGGCGGTTTCGATTGAGGAGGGGTCGGACAAGGCGCGTGTGAGTCTGGCACGTGTCGAGGGTCGAGAGGAGGATCCTTTCATGGTGCCTGTGGATCTGGGAGTCTTGGCGGAGCGGTTCGTCGCGGACATGGCCCGTTGGCGCACGGAGCGGGTTACGGTGACATCACCCGACCGCGAGGTCGTCGAAACGGAACCGGTTTCCGGGCCGGTCATTCAACCGGGCGTTCCCGACTCCGTACCGGTCGACTCCACTGTTCCCAAACCGGTAACGACAGGAGCGGTGAAGCAACCGGGCGGGAACCGCTGAATGGTGGATGATGCGCGCTGGTGATAGCTGAGGCGGGTCATACGGCCCGCCTTTCTATCGTTACAGAACGACGATCGACTTGTTGCGGGGTGGCTCCGCTGGCTCGTGTTCCCGATGATCGGGCAGCGGCAGGTGCCGGGCAATCACCATCTCCGCAGCGTGCGGATTCATTGGTCGGGCAAAATAGTATCCCTGCGCGAACTCACAGTGCAGTTCTTTGAGACGCTCCAACTGCCGTACTTCTTCTACGCCCTCCGCCACCACCGGAAGTCCGAGGTCCTGCGCGAGTCCGATGATGTTCCGCACGATTTCGGGATCATCCGATTCGTTACCCAGGTCCTTGATGAACGAACGGTCGATTTTCAGGGCGTCGATTGGGAATCGTGTGAGGTTACTGAGGGACGAGTACCCCGTGCCGAAGTCGTCCATATGCACTTTCACATGGAGGCGTTTGAGCTCATCGAGCGTGGGGAACCCGAGTTCCGTGCTCCGCATGATGTCTGTTTCGGTGAGTTCCAGGTTGAGGAGGTTGGCTGTGAAGCCTGTCTCCTCGAGCGTCGACTGGACTCGTTCGAGAATATCGGGTGCCATGAACTGTTTTGCCGAGAGATTGACGCTCAAGGAAATTGGCGGATTGGGCGCGTGCGCAACGGTCCACTCTTTCATCTGACGGCACGCCTCGAACAGAATCCACCAGCCCATAGGAACAATCAGTCCCGTTTCCTCGGCCAGGGGGATGAAATCACGAGGCGGTAAGGTGCCGCGTGTCGGGTGTTGCCACCGCATGAGGGCTTCGAAGCCCGCAAGCCGGCAGTCGGCAATCCGCACGATCGGCTGGTAGAGCACGCTGAACTCGCGCTTCTCCAACGCCGTCCGCAGGTCTGTCTCGAGGCGCAGCCGCTCGACGGCTCGATCACGCATTGCGGGCACGAAGATCTCGTGGCGCGCTTTCCCACCGGACTTCGCGCGATACAGCGCGGTATCGGCATCTCGCAGCAGTTCGGCGGGATCGTCGTAGTGGTCTTCCGCCAGCACAATACCAATACTCGCGGACGGGAATACCCGCATTCCATTTAAGGTGAACGGTCCCGAGAGCTGTTCATAGATCCGGTTGGCGAAGCTGGTTGCGTCGCCGACGGAGTCCACGTCTTGCAGGAGGATGCCAAACTCATCTCCACCGAGCCGCGCAAGGGTATCGCCGGGTCGCGTGCACATCTTCAAGCGCCGGGTGATCGCGATGATCAGCTCGTCACCGACCACGTGTCCGAGGCTGTCGTTGACGACCTGGAAGCGGTCGAGGTCGAGCATCATCACCGCGAAGGAATAGTCTCCCCGGCCACCCTTGGAGCGTTCCAGCGAATGCTCGACGAGGTTCTTGAACAGCTCCCGATTGGGGAGGCCGGTCAGCGAGTCATGAAACGCATCGTGTACGAGCTGCTGCTCTGCGATCCGGCGCTCGGTGATGTCGGTCTGGGAGCCGGCCATTCGATACGGCCGGCCGTCTTCATCGCACACGGCGAGCCCACGGCACAGGACCCAACGGGGGCTTCCGTCCTTGTGCGAGATGCGGTATTCCGTGTGCAGATGCGATGAGCCACCCTGGAGATGCGTTTCGATGGCCGCGCACACGCGCTCGCGGTCGCCTGGTAGGATGCGATCGAGCCAATCGGCCGGCGCCGTGCCGATTTCGTGCTCCGCATACCCAAGCATCGACTTCCAACGAGACGAGAGAAACAGTTGGTCGTTCAACAAGTTCCAGTCCCAAAGTCCGTCGTTGGAGCCGGCCGCGGCGAGCGCGTATCGCTCTTCGCTATCGCGGAGCGCCGCCTCGGCCTGTTTACGCTCGGTGATGTCTTGGCAACTGGTGACCAAGCCGATGGGCTCCCCGTCGGCATCACGCACGACGTCCGAGGTGAGATGGACCGGGAACATGCTTCCGTCTTTGCGTACGTTGAACGATTCCCGCCGCCAGCTCTCGATTCCACGCATCTCCTGGTTACTGAGCGGTTTCCCAGACCCTTGGGGTGCAAAGATGCGGGCGTGCTGGCCGATGAGTTCTTGCTGCATGTATCCATGCATGGTGGCATCGGCGGCGTTGACGTACACGATCTTGCCCTCGGTGTCGGTGACGGTGACGCCGATTTGCATGGTCTGTACTGCGGTCTCGAGCTGACGGAGCGTGTGTTCAGATGCCGCATGTGCTTGGAGCTGCTGCTCGAGCTGGGTGATCAGGCTGCGCGCGGCAGCGAGCTCTTCGGCTAGACGTTTTTCGCTTTCGGTACGATCGCCCATCAAGCCTCCGGAAACGCCGCCGGCCGGCGGCTCCGCGCCTGGAAGCGCGGTGGGTCTCGAGCTGGCACGGAGACCGAGAAGCTAGAGGAGGGAGACCGCTTTATCTGTGAGAACGCTCACGGGGGGCCTGTGCGCCAGGGGATTGGACGGCAAACGGCCGATCGGGAGCACGGAGTGGGTTTTCCAGCGGGATTGACTCGGTGCTAGCCGGTGCCGCGCCGGGGCGCTAGAATATGGCCCGAATTTCTTTGGAGTTGGAGCGATGTCACCCCCGGAGGTCTCCAGCACGTGACCGGTAGACCGAATTGGAGCACTGGACACGTGTTGCGGGTCTTGAGCGTGATCATGGACGTCGCATGACGGATCGAGCAAACGGAAGAAAGCTGCTCGGCAGGCGGCTTCGGTACGGAATGGTCGGCGGGGGGCCAGGTGCGTTCATCGGCGCGGTCCACCGGAAAGCCGCCGCGCTCGATGGCGAGATCGAACTCGTTGCCGGCGCATTTTCATCCGATCCTGACAAATCACGCGACCACGGTCGGGCGCTCGGGTTGGATCCGGGCCGGGTGTACGCCTCGTACGAGGACATGGCCGACTCCGAGGCGGCGTTGCCGCCCGAGAAACGGATCGATTTCGTGTCCATCGTGACGCCCAACCATCTGCACTACCCCGTCGCAAGGCGGTTTCTCGAAGCTGGCACGCACATCGTCTGCGACAAGCCACTCGTGAACACGCTCGGTGATGCGGAGGCATTGTGCGCGCTCGTAGACAAGAAAAAGGCCGTATTTGCCGTCACGTACAATTACACCGGGTATCCGATGGTCAAGGAGGCGCGCGAAATGGTGCGCGCCGGCCGTTTGGGGACGATTCGCAAGGTGGTCGTGGAATATCCGCAGGGGTGGCTGGCGACACTGCTGGAAGCGGAGGGGCACAAGCAGGCGGAATGGCGCGTCGATCCGGCGCGCGCCGGGATCTCTTCCGCGCTGGGCGACATCGGGTCGCACGCCGAACATCTGGCCCGCTACGTCACGAATCTCGAGATCGAAGCCCTGTGCGCCGATGTCTCAACCTTGGTCCCGGGACGGGAACTGGATGACGATGCCAACGTCCTCATCCACTACCGGGGTGGTGCGCGCGGCATTCTGTATGCCTCGCAAGTGTCTGTAGGCGAAGAGAATAATCTGCGAATCAGGGTCTATGGTACGGAGGCGTCGTTGGAATGGGCGCAGGAGGATCCGAACTACCTGTACGTCCGGTATCCCGATCGGCCCAAAGAAGTGTACGCACGGGGCAACTACTATCTGACGCCCGTTGCCCAACATAACGCGAGACTACCGCCTGGTCACCCGGAGGCGTTTATCGAGGCGTTCGCAAACATCTATGCCAATGCGGGGCGGACGATCGCGGCCACGCTTGCCGGTTCGGAGCCCGGCGAATACGATACCGACTTTCCGACGGTTCAGGATGGTGCCATTGGAGTGCATTTCATTCACGCTGCAATCGATAGCGGAAAAAAAGGAACATGGATTGATGCCGCGTACACGCCACCGCAATAACGTGAACACGTCCACCACGTCCCGCCCCTGACCATGGCGCGACCAGTCACGTTGTTTACCGGTCAATGGGCTGATCTCACCCTGGAACGGCTCGCGCAGAAGGCGCGAGGATGGGGCTATGACGGCCTCGAGTTGGCGTGCTGGGGCGACCACTTTGAGGTACAGCGCGCGCTGAGCGACTCGGGTTACTGCAAGCAGCTCATCGACATGTTGTCCGCGTACGGTCTGAGAGTGTGGGCGATCAGCAACCACCTCGTTGGGCAAGCCGTGTGCGACCGAGTCGACGAGCGGCACAAAGCCATCTTACCGTCGCGTGTGTGGGGAGACGGAGATGCAGAAGGCGTGCGCGAGCGCGCTGCCGAAGAGATGAAAGCAACCGCGCGGGCCGCCGCGGCACTTGGCGTTTCCGTTGTCAACGGATTCACTGGCAGCAGTATCTGGCACTTGCTGTATCCGTTTCCGCCGACAGATGCGGCAGCCATCGATCGCGGGTTCGCGGACTTCGCCGAACGGTGGCGGCCCATACTCGATGTGTTTGCCGCGGAAGGCGTGCGGTTTGCGCTCGAAGTTCACCCCAGTGAGATCGCCTTCGATATTGTCACGGCGGAGCGCGCACTCGACGCGATCGACGGCCACTCCGCCTTTGGCTTCAACTATGACCCAAGTCACCTCGGGTATCAGGGTGTGGATTACGTCGCGTTTCTCGAACGCCTGGGCCCGCGGGTGTATCACGCGCATATGAAGGACGTGTGGTGGTCGCGAGAGGCCAGACTCTCGGGAGTGTTCGGAGGACATCTGGAGTTCGGCGACCGACAGCGGTACTGGGAATTTCGATCGCTCGGGCGAGGCAGCATCGATTTCGAAGAGATCATCCGCGGGCTCAACCGGATCGGATACGATGGTCCGCTCTCCGTGGAGTGGGAAGATGCCGGGATGGATCGCGAGCACGGCGCGGAAGAAGCTTGTGCATTCCTGCGTGATCTCGATTTCGTGCATTCGGATACCGCATTCGATGCCGCATTTGCCGCAGAGGAATGACTGGAATGTTTGTAGTGTGGGCGATCGTCCACCGCACGTTTTGAAACCGTTGATCACAAGTCAAATAGGTCTTTCCTGCACTTA
>JBFHWR010000159.1:0-8915 GCA_041599395.1 Gemmatimonadales bacterium
CGGCCGCAACGACGTCCGCGGATCCCCGACACCGCCCGCGGGCGCCAACGTTGATCTACGATGGGGAATGTGGTTTCTGCCGGCGGTGGGTCGGTCGGGTCCGTCGATGGGACCGTGCAGACGCCGTCAGATACCTCGCCCTGCAGGATCCCGAGGCTCCCCTGGTTGCCGGTGTACCGCCGGAAACGTTGCGGCTGGCTGCCCACTTCGTTCGGCCGGACGGCGCGACCTTTGCCGGTGCCAGCGCGGCGCGTGAATTGTTTGCCTACCTGCCGGGAGGTTGGCTACCCCGCCTGTTCTTCCGCATCCCCGGATTCATGGGGATAGCGGAGGCCGCATACCGTTACATTTCCCGGCGCTGGGGTCCGGTCGCGTAGCGCGAAGTACAAGGGTTCCCTATACTTATGGGTCTGGGAGAGGATGTATGCAGATAGACGCCGATGCCGTGCGGAAGGTCCTGCGCGGGGTGAAAGACCCGGAAGTTGGGCTCAGCATCATCGATCTCGGTCTGGTGTACGAGGTCGAGGTGAAGGAAAGCGACGTGAACGTGCAGATGACGCTGACGTCGCCTGGGTGTCCTGCCGGGGGACAGATCCTCCAGGATGCGGAGACGGCCATCCGCTCCCTCGATGGTGTTCAGGACGTTCAGATTGACTTGGTGTGGGAACCCTTCTGGACGCCGGAGCGCATCGATCCCAAGGTCAGATCGTTCCTCGGCTATTGACCCGCCGGGTCGCGAATCGCCAGCAGGATCTCGTCTCTTCCCAGCACCCCCTTTTGCCACCGCCGTAACCCCTCGATCTTCGTCACGTCTTTTGCCCCGGTTGGGGCCGAGCGGGCGACTGCCTGCAGCGTGCCGTTGGGACAGAGCAACCCTGGTTCCATGCCGATTTCCTTGGCTCGGCGGTTTCTGAGTGCTTTGAGTCGGTCGAGCCGCCGATCATATACCGGGTCGGGCCTTGGCTTGCTGCGCCGCGGGAGTTTGGGAAGCTGTTGAGTTGGGATCTCCAGTCCGGCTCGAACTGCGTCGATCAACTGCGGGCCGTAGTGGCGAATGACCGACGAAGGAACTCCGTGTGTGGACTTGAGGCGCTTCACCGATCGGGGCGCCTGTTGGGCGATGGTCAAGAGCGTCGCGTTGCTGACGATGCGGAAGGGTGCCCGGTCCAGCGTCCGGGCAGTGTCCTCTCGCCAGCGATGCAGTTCTCGCAGGACTGAGAGCCCGCGTGGAGTCAACGAACGGGCTCCCTTGACCCGAAGGTACGCTTCGCCGTCTGATGCGACACCCGTCCAGCGGATCTTTTCCAACAGCCGGAATTCTTCTTTAGCCCAATCGAGCCGCTGCTGAGTTTCCAGTGTTTGCTCGAGTTCGTCGCGGAGCGCCGGTAAGAAACGGGTGTCATCCGCCGCGTAGCGGATCATCTCCTGGGTGAGGGGCCTGCGCGACCAATCGGCGCGCTGAAACTTCTTGTCCAGCGTGACCTCGAAGTGTTTGTGCAACAACGAGCCGAGTCCAACGGCCGGCTCGCCGGCGAGCTGTGCTGCGATACGGGTGTCGAAGATGTTCCGAGCTTTGAACTTGTAATCACGGTGCAGGATGCGGAGATCGTAGTCGGCGTCGTGGAATACGACTTCGGTATCCGGGTCTGCCAGCAGCTTGCCGAGCGGACTGAGATCCTCCACGGCAAGCGGATCGATGAGCGCCGTCTCGCGATCGGAGCTGAGCTGAATGAGACAAACGCGGTCCACGTAGCGGTGAAACGACGCGGCCTCGGTGTCCACGGCGATGCGGGCGCGGCCAAGCAATCGATGGACCAAAGCCGCGAGTGCGTCGCTCGTGACGACGAGTTCGGGTTCGGAGGCGGGAGGCGTATGGCGCACGGCGATCTCTACACGGAGCCCGTCCGCGCTCGCGGAGCGTGAGAGAGTTGCCAGGGAGAATGCACGGTCCCAGGCTCTGCGCCGGCGTGCGGAGCAGACAGAGGGGTCCGCGGGCGGGTGCGGCTCCCGCATCGGTCAGACGAGATGTCGTTCCAAAGGTTGCTGGTAGCGACCCTCTGATGCGTAATGCTTGTTCCACTCTTCCCGAAGGCAGAAAGGGTCGAGTCCGGTTGCTCGATCGACCGCCAGCACGCCGTCCAGATGGTCGAGTTCATGCTGGAGAAGCTCGGCAACGTCTGAGTCTGCCTCGATGAGGTGGGGTTCTCCCTTGAGGTCTTCATACTTCACTTTAATGCGATAGGCTCGCTGCACCCGTACCAAAAGATTCGGAATCGAAAAACAATCGTCCCATACCGTGAAATCCTCGGTCCCGATATCGACGATCTCGGGATTGATGAGGAACCACGGCTTGTAGATCTCGATATACACGATGCGAATGGGCGCCCCGATCTGGGGCGCGGCCAGTCCCCGGCCAAAGCCGTGCCGCACGTTGAGATCCCTGAGCGTCTCCTGGAGATCGTCCGCCACCACCCGGACCGCCGCCGACCGTACGTCGTTGGCCGGCTCGCACTTGGATCGCAGAATCGGGTCACCTAAAAGCCGGATCGGTCGGATGGCCATGGATGCTCGCAGGGTGCGTTGGGCATCAATGTATATGTCCGTTTCGGGCCCGACACCAACACAAATACCCTCCATGGCGTCAAAATGTCCGCAGGAGAGCCGGCAGGACCAAACTCGTCCCGGCTCAACTGTCTAGTTGATGAATGCCGTAAGCTCATTGTCAATATGATGTTACACGATCCAGCCGTTGCTGGTTTTCACCAACCGCCCGATCCGGCTTTTGCCGGGGTCCAGAATTAACGAACAAATTTGTTGAATTAGTTGCTTATGGACCCTTAGTTGCGTAGTTTTGACACGTTATGGATTGGATTTCACCCGGGCTCGCCGGCCACAAGGGTCTGCGGGGCGAAGTGCTGTTGGAGCTGAAGAAGTCGCAGCCGCTTACCGCAAAAGAACTTGCGGAGGAGTTTGGCGTCTCCGCCAACGCGATTCGTCGGCATCTGAAGGAACTCGAGGCCGAGGGGCTGGTTTTGTACGGACGGGAACAGCGCGGTTCGGGCGCGCCGACGTTCGCGTATCGCCTGACGGATGACGGCGAGGCGATCTTCCCGCAGCAGTACGACGATGCGTTGCGGGACGTGCTGAGCTTCGTTGCGCAGAACAGAGGGCGCCATGAGGTCCAGCAGATATTCGCCAGCCGGTTTCGGGCGCACGCCGACCGGCTGCGGGCGGAACTCGATGGAGCGACGCTGGAGGAGCGGCTTGCGGCGGTCACGGAGTTGCTGTCCGACCAGGGATACATGGCCGAATGGTCGCTGGAGAACGGCACGCTGCGGCTCACCGAGCACAACTGTGCGGTGCGGGCCGCCGCCGAGTGGTTTCCGGAGATCTGTGCTGCCGAAGCGGAGTTCCTCCAGAATGTCCTGCAGACGACCGTTCAGCGTGACTCGCACATTCCCCAAGGGTGCAATTCGTGTCTTTACTCAATCGACGTCCCGGGATCGTCGGCCGCGGCACGCGCGCAGGATGATCAGGATCAGGAGCAGAAATGACAGGCGCGATAGAGCAACACGTTGGCCAGCCGTACAAGTATGGGTGGACGACGGACATCGAATCGGAGGTCGCACCTGCCGGTTTGAGTGAGGAGGTCGTCCATCTGATCTCCGCAAAGAAGGGTGAGCCGGAGTGGCTCACGGAGTGGCGGCTCGAGGCGCTCCGCAATTGGTTGACGATGCGGGAACCCACGTGGGCAAACGTGCGGTACGAACCCATCGACTATCAAGCCATTCACTACTACGCGGCGCCAAAGCAGAAGACAACGCCCCAGAGCCTCGACGAAGTCGACCCAAAGTTGCTGGAGACGTTCGACAAGCTGGGAATTCCCATTGGCGAACAGAAGCGCTTAGCGGGCGTGGCGGTGGACGCGGTGTTCGACAGCGTTTCGGTGGCAACGACGTTCAAGGAAACGCTGGCCGAGCACGGCGTCATCTTCCTTCCGTTTTCCGAAGCGGTGCGCGAACACCCGGAGCTGGTACGCCAGTATCTGGGCTCGGTCGTGCCGCAAAATGACAACTTCTTTGCGGCGCTCAATTCTGCGGTTTTCAGCGACGGTTCCTTCGTGTACGTGCCGCCCGGGGTCCGTTGTCCCATGGAGTTGTCGACCTATTTCCGCATCAATGCGGCATCGACGGGCCAGTTCGAGCGGACACTGATCATCGCCGACCGCGGGGCGTACGTCAGCTACCTCGAGGGATGCTCGGCGCCGATGCGAGACGAAAACCAACTCCACGCGGCGGTGGTGGAGTTGGTGGCGCTGGAAGGCGCGCAGATCAAGTACTCGACGGTGCAGAACTGGTACCCCGGTGACGAGAACGGCAAGGGCGGCATCTACAACTTCGTCACCAAGCGGGGCGACTGTCGCGAGAAGAACTCCAAGATCTCGTGGACACAGGTTGAGACAGGGTCTGCAATTACGTGGAAGTATCCGAGTTGCTTGTTGAAGGGCGACAATTCGATTGGTGAGTTTTACTCGGTGGCCGTGACGAACAACCACCAGCAGGCCGACACGGGCACCAAGATGGTTCACATAGGGAAGAACACCCGTAGCACGATCGTCTCTAAAGGCATTTCCGCCGGGTTGAGTCAGAATACGTACCGCGGACAGGTGAAGATCATGCGGAACGCCACGGGCGCACGCAACTACTCGCAGTGTGACTCGATGTTGATTGGCGATCGCTGCGGCGCGCACACGTTTCCGTACATCGACGTGCGTAACAGTACGGCGATCATGGAGCACGAGGCGACGACATCGAAGATTGGAGAGGATCAGATCTTCTACTGCCAACAGCGCGGTTTGTCGGCCGAAGACGCCGTGTCGATGATCGTGAACGGTTTTTGTAAGGAAGTCTTTCGCGAACTCCCCATGGAATTTGCCGTGGAGGCTCAGAACCTCCTCGGTATCAGCCTGGAAGGTAGTGTAGGCTAAGATATGCTCGAAATAAAAAATCTGCACGCTGGCGTCGAAGGCGCCGAGATCCTTCGCGGCATCGATCTCGTGGTCAACGAAGGCGAGGTGCATGCCATCATGGGGCCGAACGGATCCGGGAAGAGCACGCTGGCGCAGGTGCGTGCCGGACATCCCGGCTTTGAGGTCACCGAGGGAACGGTCACGTACGACGGACAGAATCTGTTGGACATGGAGCCGGAAGACCGCGCACACGCGGGAATCTTCATGGCCTTCCAGTATCCGGTCGAGGTCCGCGGCATCACCAATGCGTATTTCATGCGTTCGGCGATCAATGCGATCCGCAAGTCCAGAGGGGAGGAAGAACTCGATCCCATCGACTTCATGGAGCTACTCGAGGAAAAGCTCCAGAGCATTGGATGGGACGACAGCTTGATGAACCGGCCCGTGAACGACGGGTTTTCCGGAGGAGAGAAGAAACGCAACGAGATTCTCCAGTTGGCGGTGCTGGAGCCGCGATTGGCCATCTTGGACGAGACGGATTCCGGCCTCGACATCGACGCGTTGAAAACCGTGGCGGCCGCGGTGAACAAGCTCCGCCGGCCCAACAATGCCACGATCGTCGTGACGCACTATCAGCGGCTGTTGCAGTACATCACGCCGGACGTGGTCCATGTTCTGGCCGACGGCCGCATCGTGAAATCCGGCGACAAGTCACTGGCCCTCGAGCTCGAAGCAAAGGGTTACGACTCGTTCAAGACCACCGTCGCCGCTTGAGGATCTGACCACACCATGACAGACGTGTCGATCGACCGCTACGTAGCGGATCATAAAACCTTTTCCGGCAACGGCGCCGCCGGAGCGCCCGAGTGGTTGAGGCAGCGCCGGGACGCCGCCATCGACCGATTCGTGGAACTCGGGTTTCCGAACTCGCGCCACGAGTCGTGGCGCTTTACGAATATCAAGCCACTCGTGGCTCAACAGTTTGCCCCGACGGAGGGTGCCGCGGCCGTTGAGCTCACCTCTGCCGAGCTGGATCCGCTGGTGCTGGGTGCGCCGGCCAGCAGCCGGTTGGTGTTCGTGAACGGGCGCTATCGGGCGGATCTCTCGAAACTGGACGGTCTCCCTGCCGGCGTCTTCGCGGGAAGTCTCGCAGAGGCAATCGAAGGTGGGGCGGCGGGTATCGAAGAGCACCTCGCGCAGCACACTCGAGCGACACAAAACCCGTTTACGGCTCTCAGCACTGCGTTCATGGCGGACGGCGCGTTCCTCTACGTGCCTGAAGGGTTGGCGTTGACCACTCCGGTCACGGTAGTGCATGTCACGACGTCGGCGGCGGACAAACGAGTCAGTCACCCTCGGAACCTGTTCGTCATCGGCTCCGGTGGGGCAGCCGCCATCGTGGAAGAGTATCTGAGCGTGGGGCAACCGTCCGCGTGGACCAATGCGGTCACGGAAGCAGTGGTGTGCGAGAACGGGATGTTGGATTCCTATCGGATCCAGCACGAGAGTGACCGCAGCTACCACACTGCGACGACGCAGTCGTACCAGCAACGCGACAGCAACTATTCGTCAACCGCCGTTGTTTTCGGCGGCGCGTTGAGCCGTCACGATATCAATGCGGTGTTGGACGGCCCCGGCGCCGAGTGCACGCTCTACGGGCTGACTCAGGTGCGCGGTCGGCAACATGTGGATCATCATACAGCCATTGAACATGCCAAGCCGCACTGTAATAGCTGGGAATTCTTCAACGGCATTTATGACGGCCAGGCTCGAGGCGTGTTCACCGGGAGAATCATCGTGCAGCCGGGCGCGCAGCGCACCGATTCGAAACAAACGAGCAACAGCTTGCT
Source organism: Gemmatimonadales bacterium (assembly GCA_041599395.1). GTDB lineage: Bacteria > Gemmatimonadota > Gemmatimonadetes > Gemmatimonadales > GWC2-71-9 > JBFHWR01. Next base: position 6,820 of record JBFHWR010000159.1, read on the forward strand.
GCTGTCGGAGGGGGCTCGGGCGGACAGCCAGCCGCAGCTCGAGATCTATGCGGATGACGTGAAGTGCACCCACGGCGCTACGCTCGGACCGATCGATCAGAAATCGCTGTTCTATCTGCGGAGCCGCGGGCTCACGATCGAGGAAGCGCGGAACCTGCTGACGTACGGGTTCGGCGCAGAGATTCTGGGCAAGATCAAGCTCGAACAGGTTCGAGAGCGCCTCGATGCCGTCATCAAAGCGCGCCTGCGGGAGGGATCGACGTGGAGGCTAGCCGAAGCGTGACTTCGCTGCCCCAGGTCGCGCCGCAATCGGGCCTGGATGTGCGACGCGTTCGCCGGGACTTTCCCATCTTGGCGACGCAGGTGCGGGGAAAACCGCTGGCCTACCTGGACAATGCTGCGACCAGCCAAAAACCACGCTCTGTCATCGAGACGGTCAGCCGGTTCTACAGCTCCGAGAACGCCAACATCCACCGTGGTGTCTATTACCTGAGTGAAAAATCCACGGCCGCGTACGAAAGCGCGCGGGCGAAGGTGCAAGCGTTCGTGAACGCGCGCCATCCGCACGAGATCGTGTTTGTTCGCGGAACCACGGAGGCGGTAAATCTCGTGGCAGCCGCGTTTGGCCGCTCCGCCGTGCGTGAGGGAGACGAGATCCTGCTGTCGCAGATGGAGCATCATTCCAACATCGTCCCGTGGCAGCTTTTGTGTGAGGCATCTGGAGCGCGACTCCGAGTGATTCCGATGGATGATGCGGGCGAGCTCGTGCTGGAAGAGTACGAGAAGCTCCTCACGGATCGCACGAAGCTGGTGGCGGTGGTACACGTCTCGAACTCGCTCGGGACGGTCAACCCGGTGAAGGAGATCGTGGCACTTGCGCACGAACGCGGTATTCCGGTGTTGGTTGACGGAGCGCAGCGCGCGCCGCACGGCCCCGTGGATGTCCAGGATCTCGACTGCGACTTTTACACGCTGTCGGGTCACAAAATGTTCGGCCCCACCGGAATCGGCGCACTGTACGGACGAGCCTCCCTCTTGGAGCGGATGCCACCGTATCAAGGCGGGGGTGACATGATCCGGTCCGTTTCGTTCGAGGGGAGCACGTACGCGCCGCCGCCAGCGAAGTTCGAAGCCGGCACGCCGAACATCGCGGGTGCGGTGGGCTTGGGTGCGGCGGTCGATTACCTCGCGGGTATTGGTTGGGAGGCGATCCGTCAGCACGAGAACGAGCTGCTGCAGTATGCCACGGAAGCGCTGTCTTCGGTTCCGAGTGTGCGCATCATCGGCACCGCGGGAGAAAAGGTCAGCGTGGTGTCGTTTGTGATGCAAGGTGTGCATCCCCATGACATTGGAACCGTGGTCGATCAAGATGGTATTGCGATCCGCACGGGTCATCACTGTACTCAGCCGGTGATGGATTTTTATGGTGTACCCGCGACCGCACGCGCATCGTTTGCGCTATACAACACGCGGGACGAAGTAGAGCGACTCGTCTCCCAGGTCCGCTATGTCCGGCAGGTGTTCGGTTGATGTCGGATCTCCGCGACCTGTACCAACAGATCATCCTCGATCACAACCGCAGCCCCCGAAATTTCCGGGAGATTGAACAGCCGGATCGGACGGCACGCGGTGACAATCCATTATGTGGCGATAGAATCACGTTGTACGTGAAGCTCGATGGCGACCGGGTCTCCGACATCGCGTTTCAGGGATCGGGCTGCGCCATCTCGCAGGCCTCGGCTTCGCTGATGACCACAACCGTCAAGGGGAAAACGGTCAATGAGGCCGATGAACTGTTCCGACGGTTCCACGCTATGGTTGCAGGACCCGCGCAGAAAGCCGGGAAGAGAGAGTCGCTCGGCAAGCTTGCGGCATTCGGCGGGGTCCGCGATTTTCCGGCCCGGGTAAAGTGTGCCAACTTGCCATGGCACACGCTGCACGCGGCACTACAGGCCGAGGCCAAGACGGTCACCACGGAATAATCTCGCGCACAACGCCGCGCGAACGGGTCGAGGACGCATAAATGGATGAGAACGGATTCGAGCGAGTTGCCTCGCTGGACGATCTGCCGGAGAGCACGCCCACGAGCGTGGATC
>JBFHWR010000160.1:0-8893 GCA_041599395.1 Gemmatimonadales bacterium
CATGGAACCGCGCCGCATTACGGCGCAACACATCCGAATGTAACTCCAGGGTCTCGAATTCCCGCACGGCGGCGACCAACGCGTCCGTGGATTGGTGCTCGAAAAAGATCCCCGTCGCGTCGGCTGCGCTGGCGCGTCCGTTGGCGCCGATGACCGACTCCGTCACTCCCCCCGACCCGTATGCGATCACCGGCGCGCCTGCCGCTTGCGCCTCGACGGCCGTGATACCGAACTCATCTTCTCCGGGGAACACAAACGCGCGGCAGCGCGCCATGTAGTCCGCGACCGTGTCGTCGTCCAGCCAGCCGGTGAGCGTGACCGTGGGTCCGGCCATCCGCCGGAGACGATTCATTTCGGGCCCCTTTCCAACAACGATGAGGCGTCGGTCGAGCTTGTTGAACGCGTCGATCGCGAGGTCGATCCGCTTGTACGGCGTGAGCGCGCTCACGATCAAGTAAAACTCGGCTCGCGACACTTCAGGACGGAATCGGTCCACGTCCACGGGTGGATAGACCACGGCAGCCGACCGCCCATAACAGCACTCGATTTTTTTGCGAACATGATGCGAAATCGCGACGAACTCGGACACGCGCCGTGACGATCTCCGGTCCCACCGACGCAGACGCCGCGCGACGAGCGGCGCAACCGACCGCAGCAACGGGTTCGAACGGCCAGGACCGAAATACGCATCATACAGATCCCACGCGTAGCGGACCGGCGTGAAGCAGTAGCACAGGTGCGGCACGCCGGGGGGCGGGCGAACGCCTTTGGCCACGCAGTGACTCATCGACACGACGAGATCGAACCCCCGCAAATCCAACCGTTCGATGGCTGCGGGGAACAACGGCAGGAAGTAGCGGTACGCCTGCCGTGCGCCGGGAACGGAGTTGAGAAACGTCGAATGGATTCTGTGCCGTTCAATGTGCGGGGACACGGCGCCGGGAACGTGGAACAGGGTGAAGATCTCGCTATTCGGGTACATGTCCAGGAACATTTCGAGACACTTCTCTCCCCCGCGCATCCCCGTGAGCCAGTCGTGCACCAGGGCGATGCGCATCATGCCGTCTCCCTCGCGGTGGTGGCACCACGGCAGGCAGCCAGAATCTGATCCACGGCGGGACCCCAGCGATACCGAGCCGCGCGCACCCAGCCGCGCTCGATTGCCCGCGTACGTTGCTCCTCGTCGCGCAGCAGTCTGCGCAACCCGTTGATCCACAACTCGGGATCGAGCGGGAGGATCAAGGCGGCGTCACCCAAGACCTCCGCAGCCGGCCCGTAGTCGGCAACGACAGCCGGCGTCCCACACGCCATCGCCTCGAGTGGCGGCCTTCCGAATCCTTCGCTCAGCGACGGGAAACACAAGGCCGACGCCGCCGTGTACAAGCCATGCAACTCCTCGTCGCTCACGTATCCCAGATAGCGAACCTCCCGACCCCATACTCCCGAGCGCACTCGGCCATGCACCTTGCGGTAGCTTGCCCCGACAATCACGAGCGCAGCATCCGGCAGACCGTCGTTACGCCACCGCTCACTCAGCCGGATGAGAAACTCGAGGTTCTTTCGGCTTCCGGTCCCCACGGCGAGGATGAACGGACCGACGAGGTTCCATTTGTCACGCACGCGGTGCACGATGTCTGCGGATGCGGGGTGGTCGAACGGCTCGACACCCTGTGACACCACGCCGATCCGCTCTCTGGACACCCCGAGCACGCGGCAGACTTCTTCCCGTGCCCATTCGGACAGCGTCAGCACGTACCGGGCGCGGCGCGCCGACCGGCCGAGCGCCCAGCGAAACCACCAGACGAATCCCGAGGTGTACCACTCGGGATTCGTGATTGGGGTGACGTCGTACACTGTGAGCACGTGCGGACCGCCCCAGCTTGGCCCGGTATTGGAGAGGTGCAACACGACGTCACATCCGTTGGCTCGCGCCATCCGCGGCAACTCGAGCTGTTCCCATGTGCGTCCCGAGAGCACTCCACGTACGACGCGATCTCGATGTCCGAGCGCCGGAGGCGGGGCGACATTGCGCGGGAGAAGCAGCGTCACATCGCCGCGCGACATGAGCCGCCCCGTCACCTCACGCGCAAATCGCTGGACGCCGGTCGCGCGCGCGCCGTAGAACCGGCCGTTCACACCCAGTCTCATCTGCGATGTCCCGGCGCGGGATCCTTCGCGCCACCAACCGCAGCCACCGTGAGTGCCATGACGACGACAACGGCCTGTCCCGAGCCGTGCGAGAACGGCCACACCACGAGTCCCGCAACCACAATGGTCGCCGTTGACCAGAGCAGCGCCCGCCGGAGACTGCGCTCGTGCACCGTAGCATCGCGGTCGCTGTTTGTTGCCCGCGCCCGTCGCACGGCAACCGCCAGCACCGCGACCAAAAAGCACAGCAGCGCCGCGACCCCGATCGCCCCTGTCTCCGCTCCCATTTGCACGTAGGCGTTGTGCGGTGTCGCCTGGAGATCCCACAGCTCGGGGATCTGAACCGCGTACCGTTCCAACTGCTCCCCGAATCCACCTGGCCCGACCCCGACGAGTGGGTGATCGAAGAACATCAGCAGCCCGGCCAACATGAGCACGGCGCGTTGCTCCAGCACCCAATCGCCCATGGTGCGCTGGATCGTATCCCGCAAAACACCACCGGAGACGACGTCGGTGACGACCGCGCCGAGCACTGCCACGATCCAGATACGCACGGTCCATTTCCCGGCCCCGGCAAACGCCAGCGCAGCTGCGCCCACGAAAACCGCAAGCCAGCTCCCGCGGGAGAACGTCGCCACGAGCCCGAAGGCCACCAAGAGCGTCACCGCCACGCCACGCACACGCTGCGCGTTCGACCGCGCAGAGACGAGCTTGTGCGTTGCCAGCGGCAGGGTGACAGCCAGAAACAACCCCAGGGCATTGGGCTGGCCAAACCCGAGCGCGGCACGATTGAACGGCGTCTCCCACCTGGGGAACTCACCGGGGAGTATCTGCACGCTTTCGAGTATCGCCAGGAGCCCGCAGGCTCCCGCGATGGTCACGAGGAGATCGACGACGCGCCGCCTCCGCACTGGCTCGTTGCCGAGCAGCTCGGTGGCGGCAACAAACAACGCGATGAGCACGCCGATGTTGATGGATTCCCGCACCGCCAACACCCGCGCCTCCGCGAACAGCGTGGCAATTGCGAAGGCAACCAGCAACGCGGCCGTGCCCAGCACCGGGAACGCTCCCAACACCAGGCGCCGGCGCGCGATTCCCCAGTTCACCGCCCACGCGAACACGATCACGGCCGTGAGCGGCGCCACCAACGTGAGGCGCGCCCCCGCCGAGTACGCGGCAGGAAGCGGAATCGCAAGGAGAAGCACCGTCAATCCGTCCGTCCATCCGGCGACGAGTAGCGCGACAAACCCCATAGCGATCACCACCCCCCCCGCGGCTGCGGTGGGCACGTCACCCCGCGCCGTCGCCGCAAGGGTGACAACGGTCGCGGCGCCAATCAGCGCGACGATCGCCCCAGCGACCCACCCCATGGCGGGCCCGGACACCCGATGCCACACGCGTACGCTCATGACGGTGATGACCCGGCGACCAGGGAGTGGTAGAACGTCACGGTATCGCGCACGATGCGCTCCTGACTGTAGCGTTCGTGAACGCGCGCACACGCGCGCTGAGCGAGTTCGCATCGGAGCGAAGGCGAGCTACTCAGTTTGCGCAGCGCGCCTACCAGCGCGCTGACGTCGCCTTCCGGAACCAGCACCCCCGCATCGCCCGCGACCGCCGGAATCTCACCCGAGCTGGAGCCGATCACCGGCACGCCACACGCCATCGCTTCGACCAGGATCCTCCCGAACTGCTCTCTCCAGCTCTTGGTTGAGAGTGACGGGAGCACGAGGATATCGAGGCCGGCGAGCCAATGGGGCATCGCCGCGGAGGGCACGTGGCCGGCGAAATAGGCGTTCCGCGCCGAGCGTTCGAGTCTCGCCCGTTCCGGCCCGTCCCCCAGAAAGACCAGCCGAAGATCCGGAAGCTGCGCTGCGGCTTGCGTGAGAAGGTGAACGCCTTTTTCGCGCACCAGTCGCCCGCCGTACCCAACCAACAGCTCGCCGCTCCGCGCGTTGAGCCGCGCCCGCGTCTCCGCGCGCGCCTCCGCATTCGGTGTAAAACGCGTCGTGGCGACGCCTACCTGCGGAATCACGGAGACCGGGCCGGTATATCCCGCTTGTGTCAACACGTGCGCAGCCGCATGGGTGCCGGCAATCGCACCCGCCACCGTGCCAAAGACGTAGGATTGCATACTGCCAAAGGGAGGCGGCAATCGTTTCAGCAGGTTCTGCCACGCAAAGAACACAGCCGGTACATGCCGGCGCTTGCTCAGGGAGGCAAGCTGAAAGGTCACGGCGCTGTAGGGTTCTTCGTCGATATGCACCAGATCGGGTGACACCCGCTCGACCACAGGGCGGAGCTTGCGATAGTAGTGCAGGTGATTCTGTCCCGAAAACCGAACGGGGAGCGAGTTGATCGCGTACGCTCGCGGCTGCGAGGGCTCGGCTCCGTCCGACCCCCACATTGCGGGCACCACGGCGGTCAGGTCGACGTGCCGGCCGAGCGCCTCGAGTTTGTCTCTGTAGGTCTCAATCACCATCGCCTTGGACACGTACAGCACTTTCATCGATCGACTCGCCACCGAAGTCGCGCCGGAGCGGCGCGGCCCGAGAGAACCATGTGTCGCACGGCGTCCCATTCTTTGGGATGCAGCACGCCGACGCCCCGATAAACGACGGCCACCGCCAGCATGTAGATACCGGCGGCGCCAACCGGACCCAGCAGGCGAGCGAACGGGTGGAACGCGATACACATCGCCGCACTCGCCGCGGCGATCAGGACCGGCCTCCAATGAGGAACCGCCCCCACGACCGTTCCCGCGGCCACGAGGAACACCACTGCAACCCCGGCCTCCGACAGCAGCATCGCCAGCGCGGCTCCGCGGGGGCCGAGCACCGGGATGAACACCGCGTTCAACGCCACGTTGGCCAGGAGGCCGCCGGCGTACACACTTGCCACCAGCCACATGCGCTCGGCGGCGGCGAAGTTGAACCCCATCAGAATATTGATTGCGAGCGCCGGAAGTGCGGGGGCGAGCAATGCAAGCACGCCGACCGCCTCCAGATAGGGCGTGTCGAACAACAGTTGCACGACGGGAGAGCGCACTAGCCACAACACACCCGCTGCCGGCACGACGCTCAGGACCACGAGCTCGGTCAGGCGTCGCGTGGTCAACGAGCCGACGTCCGTTGCCCTTGCGTGGATTCGCGCGAGCCGCGGATAGAGCGCGCTGACACCGACCACCGCCAACGCCTGTGCAACGTCAACGAACTTGTACGCGGCCGCGTAGACTCCCACGTCACTCGCCGACCGCCAACGCGCCAGCAACAGCACGTCGATCTTGTAGTACATCGTGAGGACGATGAATCCGACGGCGAAGGGCACCAGCGTTTTGAGCAGCAGCCGGACTTCCTCGACCCGCACCGTGCCGAGGCGCTGGTTGGACGGAGTGCGCTTGAGCAACCACGCGACCGCCCCGAGTTGGCCGCACACCGGGGCGAGGCAGAACATCTCGACGCTCGCCGTCGTAACAACCAACATCACTCCGAGTATGCCGGTTACGACGCCAAACACCGCGTTGGCTTGCATCCAAATTTGCATGCGTTCGATGCCCTGGAAATACGCACCCAAACTCTCGCCGTACGAGCCAATCGCATAGGCGAGCCCCAGGAGCATCGTCGCCGTGACCACCTCGGCCGGATACGCAAGCACCCAGCGGGCGAGTGCGAACAACGCGGTCAGCATTACGACGTTGGCGGCGGTTTTGACCACGTGCGCCGCGCCAATGAGCGAGGGAGCGCTGTCGGGGCGACGGGCGATGCTGCGGATGAGCAATGGCATCATCCCCAGCGTCGTGACGATGCTGAGGATAACGGCGAGGGCCGCCGCAACGCCGTAGGCGCCAAATCCGCCGGCGCCGAGCACCCGTGCTGCCACGACGGCCGCTCCAAACGTCAGCAGTCGCGGAAGGAGGTACGCAAACAGCAGCGACACCGCGTTTGCTGCCGTACGCCGTAGCACGGCCGCATGACGGTTCACCGTTTCCTCGTGGGTGGTCGCGATATCGGGCAGGCTCACCGCTCGTCCTGTCCGCTCATCACCGCCGGCACGGAACGGATCAGGATGCTGAGGTCACCCGCCAAGGTGTGGTTGCGCACGTACTGCAGCTCGAGTCGGGCGCGCTCGGGATACGCGGGCCGCTTCCGTCCGCGCGACGTCCACGCGCCGAAGAGGCCGGGCCGAACCGACAACAATTCATCGGCATACGGTTCGTATTCCGTGAGCTCATCCGGCACGACGGGACGCGGGCCGACCAACGACATCGTTCCGCCCAGGACATTGAACAGTTGCGGCAGCTCGTCGATGTACGTCCGGCGGAGCCATGGCCCCACGCGGGTGATGCGGGGGTCTACGTGGCTCTGCAGCTTGAAGCCGTTCTCCACATATCGGCGTTTGAGTATCGGTTCCCGATCCAACCGAGCTTCCGCACCGACGACCATCGTCCGGAGCTTCCAGCACCGAAACGGTCGTCCGCGACGCCCCAACCGCTTGTGACCAAAGAAAATGGGGCGCCCCGAGTCCACCAGCACGGCCACCATGCCGACGACCAGCACTGGGAGCGTCACGACCAGCAGGACGACGGCGCCAAGCATGTCGATGACACGCTGAAACCATGCCGTGCGCGACGCGGATCGTCGTGCCACCGGCAACGCCCGCCGTGCTACGACCATAGCGCGTCTGCATGTCGTTCGCGACGACACAACACGATAGCGCCCGCGACGCAAGCGCCGCTCTCTCCGAGCAATTGCGACACACCGAGCAGCTGATCTCTCGTGGTCCTGCCGCACTCGACCACCAGCACGACGGGCGCATTGGCGCTCGCGGCCTGGGCAGCCGACCGGAATCCGTTCAGCGGCGGAAGAACCGATAGCCGGCACGCACCGTTTCGCTCCGACTCGACGCGGGTCGCGGCGAAAACGCCCGAGTCGATCAGCGTGGCGGCCACTTCCGATATGGCGCGTTCGGATCCGGACACGCCCGTCAGAACGACCTGGCGCGGCGGACCATCGGCGCCCCCTGCGCGCCGGACCAGCGCCGCCGCTTCCAACTCCTCGACGCTCCATTCGCGTCCACGCTCGTGCGTCAACGCGAGCAACACCGGGGCATCGAGCAGCTCGTGGATCTCGTGTGCAGAACGTACGGACCGGTCGGCTCGCTCCTGAATCACGATCGCAAGCGTGGCAAACACGCCTGCCAGAAGGAATCCGACGACGAGTCCGAGTCGCTTCCGCGGCCACACCGGCTTGAACTGACGCGCCGGTGGGTCGATGACCTGCACGTTGGCAAACGTGAGCGCTTCGCGAAGCTCTTCCTGCCGCACCCGTTGCTCGGTCAGGACAAACACTTCGGAGAGCACTCGCACGGCGCGCTGCCGTCGACCCAATTCAACACTCATGGCCGGAACGCTAACCAGCACCGAGTCCAATTCTGCCAGCTGACCGCGGAGGCTGCTCACCTCTTGGACGATTGCGTTCCGATAGCCACGCACCAGCGATTGCAACGCGTCGTCGAGCGAGGCGATCTGCTGCTCCAGAACCCGCGCCTCGCGGTTTTCACCGGTGCGGCGGGACGCCAACTCCGTTCGCTGTTGTTCCAGCAGGATCAGCTGTTCGAGCAAGTTGCCAATCGTCGCATTCTGCAGAAACCGCGGATACGAGACCAGTTCTGTCCACCTGTCGCTGCGCTCCACCGCGCTCTCGGCCTGCGCCAGGACGCGGTCGATTGCCTGCAACTCGGATTCGGCCTCTGCGGCGGCCGCACTCGTCTCGGCGTACCGAGTCACGAACGCGGCGTTCTGTTCTCCCGGAGCGACGAACTTGGTGCGCTGTTGGTAGCCCTGTAACGCAGCCTCGGCCGCACGAAGGTCAGCCAAGGTCTGCTGCGAGACCGCGCGCAGCGAGTCAGCGGTGACACCGCTTTCTCGCCCCTGGATCGTCGTACGAATTTCGAGGAAGCGACGAACCACGGATGACACGACGGATTCAGCCAGACCGGGGTCGGTGTGGTCGTACGCGACGCGCACGACGTTGGCATCCCGCCGCGTGCGCTCGACCACGATGCGTTCGCCCGTACGCCGGACGGATTCGCCAAACGGCAACGTCGTCAGACGAATTCGATCGGCCATGCCCGGGCGCTTCGCCCGAAATGCGGCCGTCACGCCGCCAAAGTCGATGCGTTCGCCCGGAGCAACCGATCCCACCGTGGAATCCGTGGGCGAGACCATTCGCACCGTGATGGTGCCGTCATCCCCCCATGTCGCCTCGAAACTCGCGCGGCCGGTTTGCCGATTCGCGCCCAAGTCCACGAGCAATGAATCCCGGTACCACCCGGCAGGCGCGTCGATCACAACGGGAAGTGTCGCATCGGTCACGACGCCTTCAACCAGCGACCGGCTCTCGAACAGCTCGAGGTCGTTGGAGAACGGATCGCCGCCGACTCTCAGAAACCCAAAGACATTGACGCCCTGGGATACGCCGCCCATTGGGGGGGTCTCCCCCAGACGCAAGCGCGCCTCTGCGCGGTACACCGGCCGGGCGGTGAGCAGCAGAGCCGCGGCGACGCCAAACACAATGAGGAAAACGATGAGACCGAGCGGCCAGCGCCAGCGCACGACGCGGACCCAACGATCGATGGTATTGGGATCGGGACTTCGACGCTTCACCGACCCTCCCTCCCCGTACGAGATCAACGAATGACGAGCGCAGTGACCGCGGCGGCAGCGATCGAGGCGATGGCTCCGATC
>JBFHWR010000161.1:0-8884 GCA_041599395.1 Gemmatimonadales bacterium
CCACCGGCATCTGCCCGTCACCCGGCCGGCGGCCTCCCGCCAACGTACGGCCAATCTGCGCCTGGCGGGCACCCCCGAAAACGCGCCGCTCGATAGCGCACCAACCGGCTGCACCAGCCATCTCCGCAGCGCGGGTGGACGAAGCCGGCGCTCGCGAAAAAGACATGGCGCTGCCCCAAGGGCCGGCAGCTTCTGTGATACTCCTCGCAGCGGGTGAGCGGCAGCACGCATATGGGTGCACTGGTGCGTAAACCAGCCGGCACAGACCCCCGGCAACGGCTTTACGCCAGATCGGGGACGACGCGCTTCTTGAACGGGAACGAACTGGGCCGAGTCGACATCCTATCCCTGAGGTATCGCGATCAGGATTGGGAGCAGGACTCGTACGCCCTCGCAGCTGAATGCGCGGACCCCGGCCCCTGCCCGCTCTGCAGCCGGACCGGATTCTTCGGACCCAGGGCGCGGGATGGGGGAGTCAAGTTCCGTGCATGCCGTTTTTGCGGCTTTACGCAGATGGTCGGCGAGCCACCGACGCTGCACCGTCCGGTCATCCACGGATGCGATGCATGGCCCCAATGCGCTCGCGCACCGTACATCTGGTGGGTCGATCCCGACTGCCAGCGTTTCACGTGCATGTTTTGCGACGAAGAAGTGGACGTCTTTGAGTGCTCGAACGGTCGCGTGGTCGTCCCGCCCTCAAACGACGCAGCACACCCCTGGTGGAGGGTCCCACAACACAAGAGCTTCGAGTATTACCAGAAGTTTTGGAGTAACTGGCCCACCACCAAGGGACGCGTTGTGCTCTGAACGGATCCTGCTAGCAGAGCTGATCCCAAGCAACCAGGTGTCCGTTACCACACCGTGGGCACTCCAGCGAATCAGCATGTTCCGTCAGCCGGACCCGGAATCGGGTGGTCGGACACACGGCGTAGGTTGGGCCAAGATCGGCCGGCGTCCCACGGACGGGATTCGGGTCGGCGGGATCGCGCGCCACGACGCTGAAGCGCTCCGACTGATGACGGCGAATCTGCAGTGATTCGCGCGGAATTGCCTTCTCTTCGCGTGAGATATCCAGGACGACCGTTGGGGACGCGTCGTCGGAGACGACTGGATACCATGCACCGCGTCTCAGCGTCGCGGCTTCCCCGTCGAGGCTTGTGACGCCGACCTCCGCCGGACCTTTGACGCGCGCCCACCCAATTGGATCCTTCATGAGACCCCTGCCTCCGTGTTCTCGTGACGTTGATTCCCACCGGTGTGGGCATTCATCAGAAATCATGACGCGGGGCAAGCGGGCTCGCTGTGACGCAGTCTACAAGGGGTGTCCGATCACGTTTGCGGAGGCCTGTCGCTGTTCCAGATGCTGACTCGAAGGTGCCAACCCCGGCCCGGCTCGGGCTGCCAGATGGCCACGAACTTCCCTTCGTCGATCACATCACCCTGTGCCGAGAGCGCGTACCGGCCGAGTTCCTCGGCGCGTCGCGCCTTGACGTCCAATTCGACGATATTCAGGGCGGCGTTGGTCACGCCGCGTCGGCTCATGACGTCGGCCCAGTACTCGCGAATCGCCTCACGCCCGCGCACCAGTGCATGGCTCGGTGGAAGCAGTGTGGCTTCCTCCGAATAGATGGTGGCAATCGCGGTCGGATCGCTGCGATGTATGGCGTCGGCGAAGAGCGCGTGCGCGTCAGTGATTGCCTGATGCGCGGCCGCTCGATCCGCCGACGCCTGTGCTATTCGGGTTTTGCGGGCTTTCCGCTTGATTTTCTTGGCGGCCTTGCTCACCGCCTTTTTCGCCCGGCGCGCGGTTTTCTTGGCCTTTTTCGTTGCACGCTTCACCGCCTTCCGCGCGCGCGCTGCTTTCTTCTTGGCCTTGGCCGCGCCCTGTTTCACCGTCTTGGCGGCGCCGGCAGCCCGGCGTTTTGCCTTCTGCGAACCGCGCCGCACCGATTTTTTGGCGCGTTTTACTTTCCTCCGGAGTTGCTTCGCGCCACGTCGTCCGGCCATGGTCACCCGTCTCCTTTTCATGAGGGATCTGTTGGGCTGCGAGGCGTATCACCGCCTTGATGTATGCGAGGTCGGGCAGGACCGCGTCAAGCGGGAGAGTCCCGCACATCGCGCTTCCTCGCCTTCCTGAGCGCGATCCGCAACGCCGCTCGTATTTTCTCCTCCGTGAATGGCTCCTGCAGCGCCACCGCGGAGCCAAGGGCGTGCGATACACGGTCTGCATCGGTCACGAGCGCAACGATCTCGGTATCCGGATGACCTTCCCGGATCAGTTCCATGGTCTCGAGCGGCGGCACCATCACCACGGCGACCTCCACCGAGTCTTTGAGGAAGGCGGCCAACAAGTCGGTACGGGACGCAATCCGGTACACTTCGTGACCCGCATCCTCGATGACCCGGCAGAGGACGTCACAAAACACCGGTTCGCTGTCCACGACCAAGACTGTTCCCGGAGCGCGCCGATCACCTCCCTGCCGGCGGTCGATACCACTGCGTCGCTCGGGAACATGGAGCGTGAGCTTTGCCCGACGGTCCGGACGCCGCCGCCGTGGACCCTGGCGTTTTTCGGTCATGTCACCGGCTCGCCAGTCCGCCGGCCGTCTCCCCGCCGTCCACAACATAGGTCTGTCCGGTAAGGAAATCCGCGTCACTCGATGCGAGGAACACAAACAAGGCGGCGACGTCGTCCGGACTGCCATGGCGCCCGAGCGGGATCTTCGCGTTGACCGTTTGCATCATCTCGGCCGTGTATTCCGCCTGTTGCATGGGCGTCATGATGTAGCCGGGGCAGACCGCGTTGACGCGGATCGTCGGCGCGAGCTCGAGCGCCATGGATCGCGTGAGCTCGACCACCGCTGCCTTGGACGCGTTATAATCGGCGTAGAGCGGGTACCCGGTGAGCGCGTTCGTGGAACCCATATTGAGAATGACGCCGCCCTGACCGTTCAGCATGCGGATCGCCGCCTGCTGCGCCACGTAAAAGGCGCCGTCGAGGTTGACGGCCATCGTGTGGCGCCATTGGGCAACCGTGATGTCGACAAACGCATGACGGGCGCTCACGCCGGCGTTGTTGATCAATACGTCTACTCCCCCGCACATCGCGTCCAGTTCCGCAAACGCCGCTTTCACGGCGCCCGCGTCGGAGACGTCGGCGACGATTGTTCCGGCAAGCTCCGGCAGGTCCGTTCTTTGCTTCGCACACGCCGCTCGATCCTTGTCCAGCAGAACGACCCGGGCGCCCTCCTCCAAGAACCGCGCCGCCGTCGCCGCTCCGATGCCACTTCCGCCACCCGTAATCAACACACGTTTCTTCCGCAGCCCACGCATATCGGCGTCACCCGATCCCCGCCAGCGCGCCGCCGTCCACCACGAGCGAGACCCCGGTCACGAAGGCGGCCGCGTCGCTGGCCAGATACACTGCCGCCTGCGCAATGTCTTCCGGACGTCCCAGGCGGGGGATCGGACGCTGGGCTGCACGAGCACGGAACCGGGCATCGGGTTCGCCCAATTGCTCTGCCTCGGCGCGCAGCATCGGCGTGTCTGTGTCACCCGGACAGATACAGTTGACTCGGATGTTCTGCTCCGCATGGTCGAGGGCCATGGCTCTCGTCAATTGCACGACTGCGCCTTTCGAGGCACAGTAAGCCGCGGCGCGGCGTCCACCCACCAGCCCCCAACCGGACGCAGTATTGATGATCGCTCCCCCTCCGCGCTCTGCCATTACCGGTACGGCGCGCCTCGACAGCAGAAAGACCGATTTGACGTTGACCGCCATCAGACGATCCCATTCGTCTTCACTCGTCTCGAGTATCGTCGCGCGGCGGACCACCCCGACATTGTTACAGAGAATATCGATAGTCCCGAGCTGGCGCACTGATTCGCTTATGACCGCGTCGCAATCCCCAGCCCGGCTCACATCGCCGTAGATGAAGGCGGCGCGGCCCCCGTTTCGGCCGATAGCGCGAGCCGCGTCGCGACCGCCCTGGCGCTCGATATCGACAAGCACCACCGACGCGCCCTCGTGCGCGAACATCAGCGCGATGGCTCTTCCGATCCCCGAGGCGCTCCCTGTAACGACCGCGTTCTTGCCGGCGAGCATCGTCCGCTTAGTCATGTCGCTCCCACTCAACAGAACCACGATCGCGTGCACCACGACGGCCGTCATGCGGAACCGGCCATGCCCGCCGTGCCGAGCGCCTGACGATGTGACACCGGAATGTAGCGCAGTCCTCCGGCCTGCGCCTCCGCCGGCGGCGGTCGTGTCGCGCCGACCTCACCGCCAGCGACGTATCGGCTCCTGGGCGCTCGCCCGCCGGGCCATCCCAAACCACTGGCCGGTTGCAGCGACATGCGTGGTGCGAATCCACCACTTTCCGGGCGCAGATCGGTTCCCTGGGCGGCCCGGTCTTGGTCGGGAACCGAGTGTCATTCAATGAGTTGCAACGTCGCCATCGGATGATGAAACCGACGCCCCCCCGGGCGCAGTTTTTGCGATTTCCCCGAGCGTTGCGGACCCTCCAGTCAATTCGTTTGCAACACGTACGTAACGCCGTACATTCGCTGACTACCGACCGGCTCGCGTGAACGCGCGCCGTGCGCCCGCGAGACGCGAGCGTCAATGAGGTAAGTGACGTCCATGCTCTTGAGCTTCGACTGTGCCGTCTCGGCGCTGGCCGACTGCATTATCCGGGAACGGTGTTCGGCTCCGGGATCAGACTCGGTGGAGTCCCGTGTTTCCGTCACGCAGTTCTTGATGCGTTTGCACGCGAGCATGCCGGACTACTTGCGGCTTCCGATGCGGTGCCTGACGCTCGCGTTTGATGCCTGGCCGCTGCTCATCACCGGCAAACCATTTCACCGATTGTCACACGAGCGGCGTTGCCGGCAGATCGAAGCGTGGAGACACTCCCGTTTCGGAAAGTTTCGAGACCTGATCAAGTTCTACGACAGTCTCGTCATTTTTGGCTGGTACTCCGCGCTCTACCCACTTACTCCTGACGCGCCGGGCCGATCGGCCGTCATGTCTCCTGCTCGCCAAGGCCGATTGTCCGTCCATGAGTAACATCATCACAGCGGGCAACGGCGCTTTAGAGGCCGAGATCGTGGTCGTGGGGTCGGGACCGGGCGGGGCGATCACGGCCGCGCTGCTTGCGGAGGCCGGCCGCAACGTGCTGCTCGTCGAGGACGGACCCTATATGCGCCTCGATTCCGCTCCACACTTCTCACAGCAAGAGATGATGCAGAAGTATCGCAACGGCGGGATCACAGTCGGAATGGGGAACGCAAACGTCTCGTACGTGGAGGGGCGCTGCGTTGGTGGCGGAAGCGAGATCAACCGCGGCCTGTACCATCGGACGCCGGCCGACGTCTTGGAGCGATGGAGTACGGAATTCGGCATTCAAGCCCTCCTCTACCCGGACCTCGAGCCACACTTCGATGCGTGCGAAGAAACCGTGCGCGTGTCGTATCTTCCCGGCGAAGCGCCGTTGCTCTCTCGGAAACTCGACATCGGCGCACAGAAGCTCGGGTGGAACGCCGTTGAGGTACCACGGTTGGTTCGATACGACGGCGCAAACCGAGCACACGGTACCAAACAGTCGATGACCGAGACGTTTGTGCCGCGGTTCTTCGACGCCGGCGGCACGCTGCTTTCGAATACGCGGATTCGCGCGCTCACGCGCCCCGGCAGGAGCTGGAGTCTGCGGGGGGAGTATCGGCCGGACTTGGCTGTCCATCGTGATGTGACCATTCGTGCCGGCACCGTTTTCCTGGCATGTGGAGCAATCCAGACGCCCGCACTGCTGCGCCGTTCGGGCATCAAGCGCAACGTGGGGAACACGCTTCATTTTCACCCGATGATCAAAGTCGTTGCGCAGTTTCCCGAAGAGGTCAATCCTCCGGACGCGCTTGATCCGGTTCATCAGATCAAAGAGTTCGATCCGCAGTTTAGCCTCGGGTGTTCCATGAGCAGCCCCTCGGCACTCGCACTTGCCATGACCGATCACTCAGTATTTCTCCACGAGGTGGATCGGAACTGGAAGCACATGGCGATTTACTACGCGCAGGCAACCGGTGGGGTCGGAACGGTCAGAAGTATCCCCGGGTTCCGAGACCCCCTCGTGCGGGTCCGCTTCACGCCGCACGAGCTGAGCGACGTGCGCGACGGGCTCGTGAGCCTCTGTCGCTGCTTGTTCGCGGCGGGAGCGGATGTGTTGTATCCGTCGATCAGCAACAGCCCTCCGCTGGAGTCGCCAGCCGACTTGCGTCACATCGCTGATCTGCCCGCACACCGGGCAAACTTGCAGACCCTCCACTTGTTTTCCACGTGCCCGATGGGGCAAACCGAGTCCCGCTGCGTCGCCGATTCTTTCGGCAAGGTGCACGGGACCGACCATTTATACATCGCGGACGCGTCGCTGCTCCCCGCGCCGACAATCGTCAATCCTCAAGGGACGGTGATGGCCGTCGCCCATCGCAACGTCTTGCGCTTTCTCGAGCAATCGCGGCCGGCAGTGCGTGCGGAACCGCAGCGGACGCGAGTCCCGACGAACGTACCGATGTACGTCCCATCTGTATCTTCGCGGAAGTCCTAGGGGCGAAAGCGCCATTACCCGCTTGCGGACCCCGCAAGCGGTACGGAGGAACGGTATGAAACATTTAATCACGGGCGGTTCCGGCTTCATTGGCAATCTCGTTGCCCGTCGTCTGCGCGACCGGGGCGAGCAGGTCCGGATTCTCGATATTTGGGAGGATCCTTCGCGACCCCGCGATATCGAGTTCGTGCGGTGCAGCGTTCTCGATCGGAACGGCGTCGTTGAGGCGATGAAAGGGGTGGATGTGGTTCATCACAACGCCGCGCTGGTCGCGCAGACACAGGCCGGCAAGAAGTACTGGGAAGTCAACGTCGATGGATCGCGCATTGTGGCCGAGGAGGCCGCGCGGGCCGGCGTGCAAGCGATCATCCATACGAGTTCCACGTCGGTCTTCGGGATTCCACCCGACGCCGCGATCACCGGTGAGACCCCAACCAAGCCAGTGGAACCATACGGCCGCTCGAAGCTCGCCGGCGAGCATGTCGTCGACGACCTCTGCGACCAGCATGGAATTCCTCTGATCACCATTCGCCCCCGCGCCACCCTCGGCGCAGGGCGGCTCGGAATCTTCCAGATTCTGTTCCAGTGGATCAAGGAAAACCGAAACGTCTACGTGATTGGCAGCGGGAACATCAAGTTCCAGTTCATTCACGCGTACGACTTGATGGACTTTTACATGCTGGCGCTCGACTCTGGCGTCACCGGCACGTACAACGTCGGTACGAATGAGTATGGGACGCTGCGCGGCGACCTCGAACGCCTGATCGAGTTTGCGGGAACCTCATCCAAGGTCAAGAGCCTCCCTGAAGGACTCACGATCAACACGCTGCGGTTCCTGTATTGGACGAAACTGTCGCCACTCGTCCCGTGGCATTACCTGACCTATCACAAGGCATGCTACTTCGACGTGCAACCGTTGCTCGACATGGGTTGGCAGCCGCGCTACTCCAACCTTGACATGTTGAAAGAGAGTTACGAGTGGTTTCTCGCGAACGACGAACGCAAGCGAGCCGAGCAGGGATCGCCCCACCGTTCCCCGATCCGGCAGGGGATCTTGTGGCTCGTCAAGCAGCTGTCGTGATGCGACGTCTCAACGCGTCACCGGCCGCGCGGACGCGGGGCGGACACCTCACGGGGCGACTTACCGCCAACCACCGACCCGAGCGTCGTTATTACGACAACGGCTCGGCACATTTCTTGCGCCATTCAAGCACTTCTATCGCTGAACTCCTTCGTTTGCAGCACAGAAGCGTCTCCCGCCATGCGGTTGCGTGGGGGCGGAACCTAGAACCGCGAGTGTAGACGTGCAGTGCGAGATGTGGACCTGTCGGTTGCTCATTTATCCCGGGCGAGCGATGCCTCGCGTGGCCGGAGCGCGGCCCAGTCGCTCACCGCGTCTCGTGCTCTGAGCGACGGCTCGAGCATGGATGCGGTTCCCCCCCAGTCCAGGCGCGCCGACGTGCGTACCGACGATCGATATACCAGCGAGCAGTACTGGAACCGCCTCTACGAAGAGGACCGCGTTGAGGATCTCTTTGTCGCCCCGGACAGTCGAACAAAGCGAGCCGTCAAGCAGCTGCTCGGCAATCGGGTCATCGATTACCTGCAGAGTTATTCGGAGCACCTGTTCCGGCACATTGTGTTTGAACAACATGTGTCGGTCCCGGCCGGTGCAAAGGTGCTTGAAATCGGGAGTGCCCCAGGGACAAATCTGATCAAGTTTCACGACGCGTTTGATTGTGAACCGTACGGCATCGAGTACACACAACAGGGAGTGGACGTCAACCGGCGTCTATTTCAGCAGCACAATCTCGATCCGAATAATGTCCTCCACGCCGATTTCTTCGATGATCGTCTGCTCAACGAGCTTGGCGAATCATTTGACATCGTGCTCTCGCGGGGGTTCATAGAACATTTCAGCGATGTTCGATCCGTCGTTGATCGGCACGTCAAATTAGTGAAGCCCGGCGGTTACGTCATCATCGAAGTCCCTAATCTCCGAGGCATCAACTACGCGTTGACATGGCTGCTGCAGCGCGACCTCATTCCCCTGCACAACCTCGACATCATGAAGAAGAAGAACTTCACGAAGCTCTTCGACATGGTCAATGTCCGGAACCTCTATTGTGATCACTACGGTACCTTCAACCTCGGCGTGATCGGGGCGGCTCCCGGCTCGGTGAGACAGCTCGCCTTGCTCGTGTTGGCGCGAGTTCAACAGCTACTCAATCTCATGTTTCGGCTGGTCCTGCGGAACCGAGGAATCGACAGCGGGCTCTGGAGTC
>JBFHWR010000162.1:0-8864 GCA_041599395.1 Gemmatimonadales bacterium
GGGGCTGACGTTGGGGGATCTACTCAAGCGGGAGACGAGATGATGCACGGCTGCATGGACAGCAACGTTTCAGTTGTTTCGAGTCAACTCGACGAGGCGATCCGCGAGATACTGCCTGCTGTGGAGGATTTGATGCAGCGGTTCTCTGACGCGGAGCCCGTTGTTGCTCATGCGGACGGAACCGGCGTGACCGTTTCCGCTCCGCTACGTCTGCCTGACGGAATCGGTAAGGCTGAAGTCGTCGCCCGCCTGTTCCATTGGCGAGAGGCTGTACGGCTCGATATCGAGATTGTTCACAATCGCTCGTTTGCACAGCCGGACGGGTCCCCGTCCGAACGGAAGTGCTTTCTGAACGACTACCATGCGTCGCTCACGATCGATTCACCGAGCAACGAGCTACCCGCGGAGTTTCAGCGCCAGGTGATCTCCGGCGTGCTTGCGGCACGGGACGCCGTGCAACGTCACAACCGGCGTTATGACCGGCCCTGGAACCGAATCGAGGTAGCAGCACAAGAATAGCGCCGGACTCCTGCGACGGCCTGGGAACGGCGTGCCCTGCGGCACGCCGTTTTTTTGTTGCGCGCGCACTGCGGAGGCCATGCATGTCACCTGTTGTCAGGGATTGGCGCGTGCCCGCCCAACTCGGATCTCGGTCGCCGCCCATGATCGTTCGGGATCGATGGCGTAACGTGCATCCGCAATGCGCACGACATAGAAATCTCCGGACAACTCCACCTGGTAATAGGGGAAACGGGCCCAACTCAGGAACTGACGGGGCCGCGGCCCCCGAACCGCAGCCGCGGCCGCCGGGTGCGCGGGACGACTCTCATAGGTCAAATCGTTGAACGCCACCATCGGACGGCCCAACCAGCGCAGCGTGCCAAACCGATACTGCGAGCCGTCCTGGACGACGATCGAACGCCGGAAGGGGTTGACTGCGACAGGTGCGACCATGAGTCGCGCCGGCGTAAATCCGCGATCTTCCGCCGCGCGAAACACGAGGGATCTCCCGACAACGTTGGAGAGCGCCATCACGCCGGCGTACGCGATCACGGCGTAGAACGCGCGGCGGGAAGCGCGGCCCGCGGCGTTGAGATCCCCGGTCTCCGATCTCCTCCGCGACCGGAAGAGTCCTGCGGCCAACAGCACCCAAACCCAGGGATCGACGATGAACAAGGTGTCTCCATAGGTCCACGTGTCGGAAAACGGCACGAGCCAGCGCATCCCGTACACATTGAGGAAATCCAAGAGTGGGTGACTCGCCACGGCGACGAACGCGAGCAACAGGACCTGGAGTGGACGCACGCCGGTCGAGCCCGTGTACTTTGCGCGTCCCCGCCCCCGTCCGTACGTGCGGCTCCAGACCGAGACGAGAACCGTGAGGACCACCGGCAGGACCATGAGGGCGAGCACTCCGTGCGTCGCGCCTCGGCGAAACCAGAACGCCGTTTCCGGACCCCAGAACATCGAGACAACATCAACGTCCGGAAGATTTGCGCCGATCACCAGCGTCGCGGTACCGAGCGCGGTGCGGCGCTTGAGACCGCTTTCCGCAAGAGAGAAACCGACCAACGTGTGCGTCACTGGATCCATCGAGTCCAGCCTCTGACCTGGGGCGCCACCCAATCTATCACGCGTGCTACCGGACGTCCGCCTTTCCGGGCCCGCGTTCGAGCCATTAGAATCCCCCGCATGACGCTTCCGACCTTTCAGCCCGCCTGGTGGCTCCCGGGACCGCACGCGCAGACCATCGGCGCTCGCATGCTGCGGTCGCGCAAAGGAGTCCGGCTTCGCCGCGAGCGGCTCACCACCGAAGATGGGGATTTTCTCGACCTCGATTGGGTCGTCGATGGAGCGAGTAACCCGGGGCCGTCGTCCCGGCCGCTCGTTGTACTCCTCCACGGATTGGAGGGATCGGCCCGCTCCGAGTATGCGTTACAACTCTACCGGGCGCTCGATGCCGCCAACCTCGCGGCGGTTGGACTCAATTTCAGAGGGTGCAGCGGCGAGATCAATCGGGCGCCCCGCACGTATCATTCTGGTGAGACCGGTGATGTGGCGTACGTCATCGAAGAGATTGTCCGGCGATATCCCGCGCGGCCGTTGGGCGCCGTGGGCTTTTCGCTCGGAGGCAACGTCTTGCTCAAGTTTTTGGGCGAACGCGGTGCGAAACACGCCCCCGGCGGCCGGACGCTCGACGCGGCCGTTTCGATTTCAGTTCCCTTCAGCCTGTCCGACGGGTCGCGGCACCTCTCTCAGGGGTTCGGGCGGGTTTACCAATGGTTCTTCATGCGAAAACTCAAAGGGAAGATGCGGGCCAAGACCGACCTGGTGCACGCTCACATCGATATGAACCGAGCACTGAGGGCCAAGACGTTCTGGGAATTCGACGATGCGGCAACGGCGCCTCTTCATGGTTTTAGCGATGCGGCGGATTACTACCGGCGCTCCAGCTCCAATCAGTATCTCGCTGCGATTCGCGTTCCCACGCTCTTGATCCAATCGTTGGACGATCCGTTTCTCCCGCGTCATGCCGTGCCGGTAGACGTCGCGCAAGGGAATCCTGCCTTAGAACCCGCTTTCACCGCGGGGGGTGGACATGTGGGATTCGTGAGCGGGCCACCATGGGCGCCCATTTTTTGGGCCGAGCACACCGCCGCGCAGTACCTCGCGGACAAATTGGGCGCAGTGTGACGTCCCCGGCGAAGTCACGGCAGCCCGGACCACGCCGGGCGGCCGATCCTGTGCTCAGCTTCCGTCACGTCGGCAAGACTTACGACACCTTTGCTGCCGGAACGAAGCACGCGTTGAACGGTGTCTCGTTTGACGTACAGCGAGGTCAGCGCATCGCGATTGTCGGTCGCAGCGGCAGCGGCAAATCCACGCTCCTTCATCTTGCCGCGGGGATCGACGTGCCAAGCGCCGGCACGATCTCCTGGAGCGGCCGCGACATGAGTGCGCTCACCGAGCGAGAGCGCACACGGGTGCGGCGGGACAACATCGGTCTGGTTTTTCAATTCTTCCATCTCCTGTCCCACCTCTCGGTGGCCGAGAACGTGTGCCTGCCGGAGCTGATCGCGGGACGGCGCGCCGCATCGGTCGGGTCGCGGGTGATGCAGCTCCTGCAACGCGTGGGACTCGCCGACCGCGCCAAAGACGCGGTCGATCAGTTGAGCGGCGGCGAGATGCAGCGCGTCGCTATCTGCCGCGCGCTCATACGGCGGCCGTCACTCGTGCTCGCCGACGAGCCGACCGGTAACCTCGATGATACGACGGGGCGCGCTGTGATGGATTTGATGTTCGAGATGGTGGAAGAAACCGGGAGCACGCTGCTGTTCGTCACCCACAGTCAAGAGCTGGCCGCTCGGGCCGACGACATCTGGACACTCCATAGCGGCACGCTCGAGCGCTCGTGATTCGTTACCTGTTTCTCGCGTCGCGCCGCGGCGTGACACGTGCGAAATCGCTCCATCTCCTCACCGTACTCGGCGTCGCGCTCGGCGTCGCCTCGGTACTGTCCATTCAAGTTCTGAACCAGAACGCACTGGCCGCGTTTTCGGGGAGCGTCCAAGCGGTGAGTAGTCAGGCAGACCTCAGCGTGATCGGACGCACGCCCGTCATGGCGGACAGCCTCTATCCGGCGGTCTTGTCCACGCGCGGCGTCGCCCGTGCCTGGCCGTTGTTTCAAGTGAGCGTGAACCTGGCCGGGCAACCGGACGTCTTCCTCGACATGACGGGAATCGACCTGCTGCAGCCCATCTCGCTGCCGATCGACTCCCAACCGGACGATTTGTCGGGCGCTCTCTCGATTCCGGGATGGGTGGCGATTACGCCCACGTTCGCCGGTGACGCCGGGCTGGACGTGGGAGACTCGCTGATCGTGACCAGCGGGTCGCGCCGGATCCGGCTGATCGTCGGTGCCTTGGTTGACTTCGAACGGATCACGCCGCTCGCGAGCAGTAAGCTTGCCGTCATGGACATCTCGCAGGCCCAGCATGCGTTTGACGCGGGCGGCGCACTCACACAGATCGATGTCCGCGTAACCGCCGCCGCAACGCCGGCGGACGTGGCCGAGCGGCTTCGCCGGCGTTTGGGGCAGACGGTCGATGTCCTCACCCCTGACGAGCAACGGGATCGCACCGCCGGTCTGGTCAGCGCGTTTCGGTTGAATCTGACCGCCATGAGTCTCATCAGCGTGTTCGTGGGTCTGTTTGTCGTGTTCAGCAGCACCCAAGCGTCTCTGGTTCGTCGCCGCGCCGAGTTTGGATTGCTCCGATCACTCGGCGCATCTCGCGGCCAGCTACTGTTTCTCATCTTGACCCGCACGCTGGTGCTGGGCGCGTTGGGCGTCGCGATCGGGCTTCCGCTCGGATACTGGGTCGCGACGGTCAACGCGGACCTCGTGAGCGCGACACTCACCAACATCTACTTGCTCCGTGAGATCGAAGCCATCCGCGTGGCACCAGCGTTGATCGCGCTTTCGGCAGGCATCGGGTTGGGCGGCGCGCTGACGGGTGCGCTCGTGCCGGCCATCGACATGTCGCGACGCGATCCCAGCGCGTTATTGTCGGCATACACCCTCCACGAGCAGACCCGGGACGCGGCGCGCCCGCTCGCCGCCGTTGGGCTGGCACTCCTGGTCGCCTGTGGCGTGTGGTACTGGACGGCGGGACGCGGCTGGCAGCCAGCCGGTTTCGTGCTGGCCGTCGCCTTGCTGCTCGGCCTCCCGCTCATGACCCCGCTCGCCGTCCGATGGGTTTCGGCGCCCGTCGGGGCTCGCGACTTCGGCCTTCGGTTCAGCATCCGGAGCCTCGCGGTCCGCCTTCAGTCGACCGCCGTTGCCGTCGCGTCGCTCGCGGTTGCGGTGAGCATGTTGGCGGGCATCACCATCATGATCGGCAGCTTCCGTCAAACGGTCGAAGTGTGGATCGGTTCCACCGTGCGCGCTGATGTCTACATCACGACCCAAACGTGGGCGCGCTCGATCAATCGCGCCCCACTCGATCCGGCACTCGTCCTGCGTCTTGCGATGACCCCTGGCGTCAGATCGGTCGATCGGCTGCGCGGCTTCATGGGATACACGGGCGACCGTCGAATCTTCGTGGCCGGGGTCGACATGGCCGGAGCGGACCTGTCCCGACGATTCTCGCTGCTGAGCGGCGCGCCGGACGCCGTGAGTGCGGCTATGCAACAACGTGGCGCGATTCTGATTGGCGAGCCCCTTGCGCGGAAGGAAAACCGTTGGGTCGGCGACTCGCTCACCATCACGGGGCCGACTGGTCCCGAGCGCTTCGAAGTGGCCGGCGTCCGATACGACTACGGGAATGAGTCCGGCTCAGTGATCATGCGGCTGGAAACACTGCAAGAACGATTCGGACCGGGACCGATCAACAGCGTTGCATTATACGTCGATCCGGGCATCGACGCGGAAGCGCTCGTGGACCGCATGCGGGCGGAATACCGGGACGTGCCGCTGGTGATTCGCAGCAACCGGCACCTCCGCGCGGAGGTGCTCGACATCTTCGATCAGACGTTTGCCATCACGAGCATTCTCCAGGGGATGTGCCTGTTGATTGCTGCGTGTGGCATTACGCTGACGTTGCTCATCCTCGCGCAGGAGCGGGTTTCGGAACTCGCGCTGTACTGCGGCCTCGGCGCCTCGCGGCGACAGATCTTCGGGCTCTTCGTCGGCAAGGGATTCTTCATGGGTGCATTTGGCATGATCTTGGGACTGGTGGGCGGCGTCGTCCTCGCCTTCATCCTGGTTTTTGTGGTCAACCGTGCATATTTCGGATGGACCGTGCAGGTGTACTGGCCGTTTCGCGCACTGTTCGAACAAGGCCTCACGATCATGGTTGCGGCGGTCATGGCGAGTATCTACCCCGCGGTCAAGGCGTCGGGCGTGCCAGCTACGCAACTCTCCAGAGACGACGTGTGACGACCCGAGCCCGCAGAACGGCAACGCGATGATCGGCGGCAGTCCGGTAGGCACGGGCTGGCGTGGGTATGTACCGACGCTCCCGGCGGTTGTCTGCGTGCTCACCGTGGGTCAGGTGGCCGATTGGCTGCCGGCACGGCCCGGGTATGAATGGTCCTTTCCGCGCGATCATTGGTCGCACACGGGCTACAAGACGGAATGGTGGTACCTCACGGGCGCGTTGGCTGCGACAGACGATCCCACCCGCCGCTTCGGCTATCAATTCACCTTCTTTCGGATAGGCTTGAGGCCGGACCGGCCGGCAGGAAGATCCGCATGGGCCACGCGCGACATGATCATGGGTCATCTCGCCGTTTCCGACCTGAATAACCGGTCCCATGTGTTCAGTGAGGTCCTGTATCGGACGACGCCGTTCCTGGGAGGATTTGGCCCGCCCGGCGATCCCGTGATCGCGTGGAGCCGCGCACCTCCGGGCACCGACACGCGCTGGACGCTCTCGTGGAACGGTCGTGGGTTTGACTTCGAGGCCCAAGACGACGCACAGGGGCTGAGGGTGGCACTCCAGACCGAGGCGACGAAACCGCTCACCCTGCACGGAGTGGAAGGATACAGCCGTAAGGGAAGCGGACCGACCGCGGCCAGCCTGTATTACAGCTTGCCGCGACTCGAGACCGTTGGTGTGGTTGCTCTGGCAGGAGAAGAGGCTCGCGTTCGCGGTGAGAGCTGGATGGATAAGGAATTTGGCTCAAACCAGCTTGGAGACGGACAGATAGGATGGGACTGGTTCAGCGTCCGGCTCGACGATGGCCGGGACTATATGCTCTACTTGCTCCGGGACGAGTCGGGAGCGCTGGATTATGCGGCGGGCTCGGCGATCGCGAAGCACGGCGCGACAACGATGCTCACTGCATCCGATTTTCGCGTGACAGTCACCAAACGGTGGCGGAGCCCCGAGTCAGGGGCGGTCTATCCATCAAGCTGGCTGGTCACCATCCCGGGCGAGCACCTCGAGCTCGAAATCGCGCCCGCCTTTGCCGATCAAGAGGTCATAACAACATTGGTTCCCGGGCTCCATTATTGGGAAGGCATCGTAGACGTACGCAGCGCCGATGGCCGTCGCGTTGGAACCGGATATGTCGAGCTCACGGGGTACGGGACCCGCGCTCGGCCGGCCATCTGAGCACTGCGGCGGCCATCACCAACGGGGGGAACAATTCGACCTATCGTGCTGTCTAAGGTGAGGACACGGAGTTGAGGACACGGAGCTTAACGAATGGAGAGCCCGACCGGTCCTACTTGATGTAGATTGCGTGGGTGACCACTGGCCGCTCGTGGGGGCGGTGAACCCAAGAACTGGGGACTGAGTTATGCGTTTTGTGCGCGCGACCCTCGCCGCCCTGCTGCTGACGGGCTTGAGCCAAGCCGTTCCCTTTGAGGTGGCCTTGGCCCAGTACTTCGGGCAGAACAAGGTCCAGTATGAAGGGTTCGACTTCGAGGTTTTGAAGACCGAGCACTTCGACATCCACTACTACCCCGAAGAAGAGCAAGCCGTCGAATACGCCGCGCTCATGGCCGAACGGTGGTACGCGCGGCTTTCGCGGGTGCTCGACCACAAGCTCACGAACCGGCAGACACTCATTCTCTATGCGGCGCACCCACACTTTCGGCAAACCAACGCCATTACGGGAGTGGACGAGGGGACGCAGGGAGTCACCGAGGCGCTGAAGCGACGGATCGTGCTTCCGTTCTTGGGTCCGCTGGCGGAAACCGATCACGTCATCGGCCACGAGTTGGTTCACGCATTCCAATTCGATATCACCGGGCAGGGCGGCGGGGTCTTGATTTCCGGCGTGGCCGGCGCACTGCGGATGCCGTTGTGGTTCATCGAGGGGATGGCCGAATACCTGTCGGTCGGCTACGTGGATCCCGAGACGGCAATGTGGATGCGCGCCCGTGTTGCCGAGAATCTGCCCGCCGACAAGGCGTTCAATTCGCGAGGTCTCCACCCGTATCAGCACGGTCAAGCCTTGTGGGCGTATATCGCCGGCCGGTGGGGCGACGAAGTGGTCGGGCGGTTACTCAAGGCCGTGCGGACGAGCCCGAGTGCCGGTCAGGCCTTCCGGCGAGTCCTGCGTATCGCGCCGGAGCAGCTGCTCCAGCAATGGTATGAAGAGATGTTGGCGGCGGCTGAACCGCTGATGGATCAGACGGAGCAGCCCGAGGCGTATGGGATCCCTGTGCTCACCAAGAGCGGAGGGAGCGGCGCGTACAACATCGGGCCGGCGCTCAGCCCCAACGGCGAAGAGATTGTGTTTTTGTCGGAGAAAGACCTCTTCGCCATCGAGATGTTTCTGGCCAACGCAAAGACCGGTCAAGTGCAGCGGAAGATCGTTAAGACCGCCGTCGATCCGCACTTTGAAGGTCTCCAATTCATCAATTCGGCTGGATCGTGGGACCTGAGCGGTCGGCGCTTCGCCTTCGCCGCCATCAAGAGCGGGCAACCAGCTATCTCGATCTTGGACGTAAGCGCGGGGGACATCGTTCACGAGCAGGTGTTTCGGCACATCGGAGAGATCTTCAGCCCCGCATGGGCACCGGACGGGAAGCGTATTGCGTTCTCCGCGATCGTAGGAGGGCTGTCCGACCTCTATGTCTACAACCTGGAGAATCGGCGCCTCCGGCGCCTGACCAACGATCAGTACGGTGACATGCAGCCGGCCTGGTCGCCGGACGGCAAACGCATCGCGTTCGTCACCGATCGCTTCACGAGCGGGACTGCCAGCCTGAGGCAT
The DNA here is from genome assembly GCA_041599395.1 of Gemmatimonadales bacterium. GTDB lineage: Bacteria > Gemmatimonadota > Gemmatimonadetes > Gemmatimonadales > GWC2-71-9 > JBFHWR01. Next base: position 8,731 of record JBFHWR010000162.1, read on the forward strand.
GGAGCCTACACGCTCGGATACTACGAATTGGAGACGGGCGCGATCCGTGAGGTGAACGCGTTCGATCGCGGCAAGCACATCAATCCCCAATGGTCGCCCGACGGCAACAGCCTGTACTTCATCTCGGACCAAAA
>JBFHWR010000163.1:0-8856 GCA_041599395.1 Gemmatimonadales bacterium
TCCACCACACGATGAGATCGAGCGCCAACGCTACCAAAAGGATGTAGATGAGCGGCGACTGAAATTGGCGGAGGAAGCGCCGCCATGCAGGCTCGGGCGCGCTCTCGGGAAGTGCGTTCGGGCCGTATTGCGTGAGCCGCCGCCCCGCCTCATCACTCGAAAGCCCCCGTGCTTCCGGGACAGTGCCGCGTTCAGGATCCGGCGGCATACGTCAGATACAGGCCAAGCACATACACCAAGAGCATGACGGTCGGGCCGGGCTCCAACAGCCAAATGCGGCGCTCGGACTTGTTCAGGATCTCGAACACTGCCAAGCCCATCATCAGCACCGCAAAGGTTGCTGCGAGCACGAGGCCCGGTTCGGTCTGGGCCAAGAGCGAGCCGCCGCCTTCGAGCAGGTCTAAGGGTACCACGACCGCCATGTTGAAACAGTTGCTCCCGAATAAGTTGCCGACCGCAAGGTCGTAGAGCCCGCGGCGCACACACGTGATTGAGACAACCAGTTCGGGCAACGAGGTGGTGAACGCAAGCAAGGCAAGACCAACGAATCCTTGCGAGACGCCGAACTGATCCGCGAGCACGGCGGCAGAGCTCGCGACATAGCGCGCTGCGATCAGCACGAGCAGACTGGCGAGGCCAAACGTCACCAGGGACCGCTGCAGTGCCTGTTTCGATTTCGTTTCCTTCGGAACCTCGCTCGGAGCCCGGAACGCCGGGGTCGGACGGTTCAAATGGATCACGCGCATCCCAGCCACATAGACGAATCCAATCACGAGCGTCGGCACACCCATGCCGAGTATCGCAAGGTCCAATCCCGCGGTGGCGCCGATGATGCCGATCATGGTGAGACAGATGGCGAGGCTCGCGACGAGCGCCTGATTGATTGCGACCCGTGTCATCATCCGGGCCTGCCGGCTCATCAGGTCGGCACCGGCCAGAATTGCCATATTGGCCATACTGGAGCCGAAGAGATCACCGATTGCGAGATTGGGCGAGCCTTGCAATACGGCGTACGAGTCCGTCAGCAACTCCGGCAGCGATGTCGCAGCAGCAAGCAGGATCGCGCCAACCCACAACCCACCCAGCCCCGTCTCCTGCGCAATTACCTCACCTTCTCTTGCGAGCCGAATCCCAGCAAGGATGACGGTGACCGCGCTCAACAGGAAGACTAACCAGGCAGGCATCTATGAGTTCTATTGCTGGAATGACGTCTCGCGACCCGGCGGCTGGTAGGCAGACCACCCAACACCCCAACCCCTAACACCTATCACCTAACACCTATCACCTAACCCCTATCTCCTTTCTATCTCCTGTTCTCATAGTAAACAACGCCCCCCTCATTCCCGCCCGAGAAGAAATCGAGATCGCCGTCACCGTCGATGTCAACAAACACCGGGGCAGAATACGCAGGCACCTGTAGCGCAAACGCCGAATCCGGTACGAACTCGGCAACCGCCGCAGTTCCCACGTTTTGATAATAGAGCAGGCCCGGTTCTTCCTTGCCCAGGACGAGATCGAGGTCGCCGTCGCCGTCCCGATCGAGAAAGGTCGGGACGCTCCTGCGCCCCACGTCGATATCGTAGAACTCATCTGATACCAGCTCGAACACGGGCGAACGCGGCGTGCCGGCGTTGCGGTAATAGTTCACCGTTCCCGACGCCTCGCCAACGAACAGGTCCAGGTCGCCGTCCGCGTCGATGTCTACCAGTGTGGGAGTCGTATTGCTCCCGCGGGTGAGCTTCACGAGAGACGAGTCCGTCAGTTCAAATTGCGCGCTCTCCGAGCTGCCCTCGTTCCTGTAGAACGCAATGTCGGCCTTGAACGACCCCATCAGGATGTCGAGGTCACCGTCACCGTCCAGGTCGCCGAACGCCGGCGCGTAATGATAGCGGCCATCGAACGCGAGCGGCCCCGCAAACCGAAACGACGGCGCCGAGGCCGTCCCCGTGTTTTCGAAGTGGAAGACGCGCGACGTGGTCAAACGCTCCGGATCGATCTTGCTGGACAGCAGCATATCCAGATCGCCATCGCCGTCCAGGTCCACGAAGGAGGGTATGCTTTCGCTCCCCACGTCGATGGTCGTGAGAAACCGCTGCGTCCGGAGATCGAACTCGCTGTCGCTCAGGCGCTCGTAGTAATACAGGTTCTCGCGGGTGGTGCGGTTGGGGTTGTACGCCCCACCCAACACACCCACGAGCAAGTCCGTGTCGCCGTCACCGTCCAGATCGCCAAAGGTGGGAGCGTTGTACCCGCTGGATTTGAGCGGGTCGCCGACAGGGAATGGCACGGGCTCACCGCGCAACGAGGGCTCGGCACAGGTCCCGCTGTTCTCGATGAGTAACAGCCCCGGCTCGAAGAAGTCACCCCAGAACAGGTCCTCGTCGCCATCGCGATCGATGTCATTGAACGCCATCGTGTTCGCACCATGCAAGCTCCCGATCTGCGCCACGATCTCGATGTCTTCGAATTCCTCCGTGATGAGCTGAAACTGTGGAACGCCGTTCCCGTCGTGCGTCCGAGCCTCGTAGCGCGTAACCGTACCGACTAACCTGCCGATGAAGAGGTCTTTCATCTGATCACAGTCGATGTCCGTCACGTTGGGGATGTTCTGTCGATCGGAAAAAATACCCACACCACTCACGTCGCGGAGCGTATCCGCAGCCAGCACGAAAGACGCGCGCTCGGGGGTTCCGTCATTCCGATAATAGCTGATGTAGCTGAACGGTCGCTCCGTCAGCAGATCGACGTCGCCGTCGTCGTCCATGTCCACGAAGCGATACCATTCACCCACCGCAATATCGGCATACTGATCGGTTCGCCACCGGTACTGGCTGGTCGAAGGCGTCCCGACATTCTCGAACAAGCGGACGCTTCCGGTCACTTCCTGAGTAAACAGATCCAGGTCACCGTCCGCGTCGATGTCAATCAGTTGGGGCCTGGGAATATTGATGCCGCCCAGGAACGGGTGTGCATAACGCGAACCGTTTTCGTCGAGTACATCGAAGTCATCTACCACTCGAACGAACGACCACGGGTCGTTTCCGGATTCCGCCGATGGCGTGGCTATGTCGACGCGGGTGGACGCGCAAGCGCCCAGCAGCAAAACGCCGAGGCCGGCCGAGAATGACCTCGCAGCGCTGCGACGCGTGGATGAGATAGCCATTTGTGTTACTGCTCCATTTAGGATCCGGGGCGGGGCCGCGTACTAACTCCGGACGGATATCGACCGACTTCGAGCACCTTGTCGATCGATCCCAGCCTGGTGTCGATGACGACGACGGTACCATTCGAGGCATTGTCGCCGAAGTCGTGGCGGGGGGTATAGGCCCCTTTCAGGTTGTTGTTGGACACGAAGAGGTACCGATCATCCGCAGATAGAGCCGCACCGTGCGGTTGCGAGAGTCCGTTGCCACGAATGACGCCGGCCACCGTCCGCTGGGTCATGTCAATCACCGACACGGCGTTGGCCTCTTTGTTTCCGATGTAGACGTACCGACCGTCAGAGGAGTAGACCGGATGCCATGGATGCGCCTCGACGTCGATCGCATCTATTTGCTCCGGATGCAGCGGATCGCGTACGTCAAATACAAACAGCTTGCCTGTGAGCTGTCCTGAGACAACCATCGTCTCGTCCACGGGAGAGATCGCGAACTGCACCAAGACGTGTGTGGGCCCGGCGATGGCCGTAAACTCGAGCTCTTCAGTCGCGTAGTTCACCGTTGCCATGCGATTCTCCGCAAGGCTGGCCACGTACACCTGCATTCCTCGCCGATCGACCGCCAACGCATGCGGTCGGGGAAAAAAGACGCCGATTTCTTCGATCGACATGTCAGAGCGCCGGATCGTACCGATCCGCTGCGGCGGGTTCACGGCAGCCATCGATCGTCCGACGAACAAGAGATCTTCTGTCGGGTGCAACGCCAGCAGACCGGGGACCTCGAATTCCGTTCGCCCCACCAGCTCATTGGCACGATTGAATTTCAAGACTTGGCCATCGGCGATCAAGGAGATGTACCAGTGTGAGCCGTCCGGCTCCACCGCCGTATGATGTGGTTTCGCGTTGGCCGTGAATCCGAGCGACTGGAGGTCGATCACGCGGATCACAACCTTCGCATCCATGTCGATGACGGACACCGTCGCGTCATCCTGATTGCAAACGTACAGCAGATTGAGTGCATCCGAGAACGGCACGCGGCCCTGCCCGTCCCGCGCACCATCTAGAATCCAGCGCCTCAAGGTCCCAGCCTCATCGCCGGTCAGTGCCGGTCCGCCCAGTTCGGCCGGGTGAGGTCCGCCGGCCAGTTTCGTCGCCATGGCAATCAGCCGGCTATCGTCGGGACTGAACGGAATCACCGCCTCGCCGTGCGACGATCCCCTGATGAGATGCTCCCACGTGTCGAGTCGCAACCCAGCCGCCGCCTCGGCGTTTCCGTGACAGCTCGTACATTTCTCGGTCAGAATGCGCTGCGCGCCCGCGTACGAACCGATGCTTGCGGGTTCTGGCGCAGGCGTAGGAGCGGGACCCCCGCAGGCGGTGGCGGCTGCAACAAGCGGGATGCACAGGAGAGTCGGCGTGCTAGAGCGAACGTTCATACGAAATGGCATTCAAGGTATCCGGGTTGTTGAGTGTCAGTCTTCTGTAGTCAGGGGGCAGGGAACGAGGAGCGGGACCGGACGGGGCTCGGTTTTGGACTCCGAAGGCGAACCGATGCTCTTTCGCGCATGTTAGCTCGCGGCTCGGTCTCCAAGAAAATTCTGATACGTTCGGAGCCCAAGGGGTCATCCGACTGGTACTGCTCCCTGCTCCCTGCTCGCTGCTCCCTGTTCCCTGCTACCGCACTTCGAGCGCCAACGGAACGTCTCTCGTATCCCCTCCCGGAATTCCTACGATTCCAAGCCGAACGACGTACTGCACATCAAGCTCATCCCGCCAGACCCCATAGATCTTGTCGCCGACAAAGGTGCGCGGTGCAAACCGCTTCGGCATTGTCACCACGCCAAGCAGTCTTCCGTCCGCGTCAAACACGTCCCAGTCCGGCGCACCGATGTCCTCGAGGAAATTGTAGCTGGCAAACTCCTCTTCGCTGAGCGCGGATGGCGATTGGATGTGCTGCACCCACATGGTTTGTCCAGGACCCACCTGAAACTGGGCGTACGCCGGATACGATTCGGCGAAGCTTACGGCGTCCTTGAGTCGTGGAATTGCCGGTGGTGGAACGCCCGCATCGCGCCACGCTGTTTCGAGGAACTCCAAGACCTTGGTTTGATCACGATCTGTGACCGGTGTCCGCTCAAACGGTTTGCTCACGATTCGTGCGAGGTCCCCCTCCGGCGTGTACATACCGATACGGTATTCGTTGTTCACGCCGTACCAGAGCCGTAGGTCGTCCGTCAGACGCCACACAGGCTCGGCCGAGAAGAGATTGATCTCCGGAATGTCTCTGGTAAACGTGAGCGTGCGGCCGGACGGGAACTTCATGATGGTGTCCAGTACGGTGCCGTCCGTACCGAGCGTGATGATCGCGTCCATAGAATCGGGCACCGGCCTGTCGGGCAACCGAAGCGGCCGCACCTGCTCTGCAATGATCCCGGAACGCGTGGCCGCGATCGCCATCGGCATACCATTCTCAAACGCCAGCCGAAAACTCCCTAAGCTCGACCCGTCAGGCGCGTAGCGATTGATCCGCTGGTTCCCCAGATCCGGCACGAGCAGCGTGTCTCCCGGACCCATGAAGAGCGTCATCGCAGACGCGCCCAGTTCTCCCGGGCCGCCCCCGGGACGTCCAATGGTCTGTTCATACTTGCCTTCCGGCGTAAACACGCGAATGTGCTGCGCCTGGGCGTCGAGCACGAACATCCGCGCCTTGGAATCCACTGCAATGAACCCTACCTGTCCGAACTGATACTCGGGCTCGCCTTCGAGCGCCCCGATTCGGACTTCCTCGTTGAGCGTCCATTGGGTGGAAGCCGTCCAAATCCCCTCCGCGGGATTGGATACGATTGAGACACCGGCGCTATCTGTGACGGTCCCCGTCCACTCAGTGAGTTCCCCGCCGGCGCATCCTATTGCTGCAAGAACCGCGAGCAGCCACACGTTTTGCTTTCTCATTTACTCAGAGTTTCCGCCCTTCCTCGTTCGATTGACCGAAGTCGGCTACTGGCCGTGGGGGTGCGCCATCTTACGTGGATCGACAGCCGCGTCGAACTCATCTGCCGAGAGATACCCCAGGGCCAGCGTTGCTTCCTTCAAGGTTGTCCCGTCGTGCTGCGCTTTCTTAGCGATTTCCGCCGCTTTGTCGTACCCAATCTTCGGGCTCAACGCCGTCACCAGCATCAGCGACCGTTCCACCAGCTCGGCGATCCGCTCCCGGTTGGCCTGCAGGCCGTCCACCAGATGCTGCCGGAACGAGTCACATGCATCGCTCAACAACGTCGCCGAGTTGATCAGATTGAAGACCATCACCGGCTTGAACACGTTGAGTTCGAAGTTGCCTTGTGACCCGGCTACCGTCACAGCCACGTCGTTTCCCATCACCTGCACGGCAACCATCGTCATCGCCTCGCATTGCGTCGGATTGACCTTGCCCGGCATGATGGAGGAGCCCGGTTCGTTGGCGGGCAGCATCAGCTCACCCAAGCCCGATCGCGGCCCCGACCCTGCCCATCGGATATCGTTCGCAATCTTCATCAACGAGCAGGCGAGGACTTTGAGGGCTGCCGACGCCATGACCATGGCATCGTGGGATGCGAGTTCTGCAAACTTGTTTGGTGCCGAGACAAACGGCAGGCCCGTGAGCCGCGCGATCTCCGCGGCGCACCGTTCCGCGAACCCCGGGGGCGCATTCAAGCCCGTTCCAACGGCCGTGCCTCCGATAGCGAGATTGTAGAGATCCGGCAGCGTGCCCTCGACACGGGCAACGTCCGCGTCGAGCTGCGCCACGTACCCTGAAAACTCCTGCCCGAGCGTCAAGGGCACGGCGTCCTGGAGATGGGTCCGGCCGATTTTCACGATGTCCGCGAACTCGGTCTGCTTGCGGGCCAGCGAGTCTCGCAGAGCCGTCACAGCCGGCAGGAGCCGCTCGAGCAGGACCTTCGCCGCGGCCACATGCATTGCCGTAGGAAACGTGTCGTTTGACGATTGCGACTTGTTGACGTGATCGTTGGGGTGGATTGGGGTTTTAGTTCCCATCTCGCCACCGGCGAGCTCGATGCCGCGGTTCGCGATCACCTCGTTGGCATTCATGTTGGTCTGCGTGCCGCTTCCCGTCTGCCACACGTGAAGCGGGAAGTGGTCGTCCAGCTCTCCGCTGATCACTTCGTCGGCAGCGCGCGCGATCAAATCCGCCAAATTTCTATCCAGGACCCCCAGCTCCCGATTGGTAATGGCCGCGGCTTTCTTCAATACGCCGAATCCGTAGATCACTTCGCGCGGAATGCGATCGGTGCCGATATTGAAGTAGACCAGCGAGCGTGCCGTTTGCGCCCCCCAATACCGGTCGGCTGGCACCTCGATTTCACCCATGCTGTCTCGTTCCACCCGCGTCACGGGACTGGCTGTCGTGGTCATGATTCCCTCGGTTGGACCGGCTCGGTTTCGTGCTATCGTAAGTTAATGACTCGCCAGCGTGAGCGGGGAGCGGTGTACCACGGCGTCGTCCGAACCCCACGAGGCTGAATCACCACCCGCCTGCTGGCAGCTTCCGGATCAACGTCGAGACCGGGTCAGGGCTTACGCCAAACCGTAGTCGAATCCACGTATCGCACCCCATCCACACGCGACGAGTGCACGACCATGCCATACTGCCCAGCCGGCCAGGACACCATGGCGGTATCCGCCTGCGTTTCGACGCCGATTGACGAAGGGATCGGACCGGAGCGGAGGTACTCGCGCAGAACTCGACCGTCCATCGTTTCCGGAGGCGCGATTCCGAAAAGAGCGAGCACAGTGGGTGCGATATCGATGTTCGCCGTTGGAATCGTGGTCCGGATCGCTCTCTTGATGTCTGGTCCGGCTGCGAGGAACGTGGCGCGGATATCATGGGGACTCGTCGACCCATGCGTGGCCACCCCGGGAAACATGACCTCGCCCTCAAAACCAAACTCGTTGATTGCACTGGTCCAGTTTCCGGACACCAGTATGTCGGCTGACCGCTCGTGATCCCACAAAACCGTACCGAACGAAAGCGTTCCCGGCAGCCGGCCACCTGCCCGCCCGGAAGACGGCCCCGGCGTAAAGACGGGACCGATCCACTCGGTTTCCTGCAGCAGGCGGACAATGGCTTCCACCCGATCTTCCCCGCCCTCATTCACGTGGATGGCGCCGCCGGCTAAGACGACGTCGTCCGACACCGCGGCTCGCTTGAGCCCGTGCTCGACCAGGAGCTGCGTGACGCCTTGCGTTCCCACCAACGTCGAGAAGCCATGATCGGACGTTATAAACACGTTGGTGCGAGACAGCAGACCACGCCGATCCAAACCAGTCAGAATCCTACCGACCTCGCGGTCGATGTCCGGTAGCACCGCCAGGGTGTGCGGCGATCCAACGCCAGTCGCGTGCGCCGTGCCGTCCGGTTCCGTGATCCATATCATCAGCACGTCCGCCTCGTAGAGGTCGAGTCCCACCTGGAGCAGCGCGTCTACCGCCCAGCGAATCACCGGGAGGTTGGGACGCTCCTGGTCGGGAGCCGCACCGAGACGCTCGTCGACGAGAGACTGTAAGGAGTCCGGCACCGTGTATGCAGGGTGCACCAACCCGCCCCGAATCGGGCGATGGTGCAGCAAGAACCCGGAACCGGCGGACCCGGAGCTGGCTGCGAACAGTGTCAGTTCGTGTGCTGCCAGCAGCTCGCCCAGGGA
>JBFHWR010000164.1:0-8849 GCA_041599395.1 Gemmatimonadales bacterium
CGTACACCTCGGCATTCAATGCGTATGTACGGAACGAGTTGGGGTACGATGGCGACCGGGAGTATGTGCCGAGCGGGATGGCGCGGCCGTGGAACTGGGAGCGGGGAAACACCATTGGGTTTGGCTTGCCGGGCATTCCCAATGTGGCGCCTGACCTGGCCGCGGCGATGCAGCGGAACCCGATGCTCGAGGTGTTACTCATCAACGGGATCTATGATCTCGCGACCCCGTACTTTGCCGCCGTGTGGACGATGGACAACATGGGCTTGCCGCCGGACCTCCGCGACAACATCCAGCGGGCGGACTTTGCGGCCGGGCATATGATGTACGTGGAGCAGAGCCTGCTGCCGCAGTGGAAGCAGACGTTAGATGCGTTTATCGACAGGACTTCGGGGAGGGTGATGGTGCCGTGAGACAGGAGCTTGGAGTCAGGAGTTAGGAGCTAGGGGGTCGCGCTCCAGCATCTCGTCCCGCGTTCCGCGTCTTGTATCCAGCGTCCAGCGTCCAGCGTCCTGCGTACATCGTCCCGCGTCCCGCGTCTTGCGTCTTGCGTCTTGCGTCTTGCGTCTTGCGTCTTGCGTCCGGGGGTGGTAGGGGGTGGGGGGCATGGGCGGACCTACGCCCTGGCCAACCTCGGTACCTTCCGCTTCCTCGCCTTTCGATACACCGCTCGGGACGACCGCCCGGCAAAACCGCTTACGGTCCAGCGGCTCAAATCGAGGGTTCCCCGCGCATCACATGGGAACATCCCATTTGCCCTGACGCTCGCCAGCTCAAAGCCTAGCTTCCCATCCGCCAAAGCACCGCTGCCGCTCAACACCACGTTGCCCCTCAGGTTGATGCCAGTCAGCATCACCTCGCCACGGACCCTCTGCGCACGCGGCTGACTCAACAGGTAAAACCAGGGGTTGTATTCCTCGATCAAGCCGTCCGCATACGCCAACAGCGCCACGATAGCCTTGTTCTCGGCCAGCCAGTCGGGATCGCGTTTCTTGACGACCTCGTCGTTCCACACCAGCGCCCAGCGCCCAGCGTTGCACGTGGCCTTGTAACCACATCGGCCGGAAGGGGTGAGCGCAAGCATGTTCCCCTCAAGATCCTTGTGAACCTGCGAGAGCGTTTCCCGGTCCATCGCCGTGAGCCTGAACGCTGACGCGTCGCGCGGAAGCTCCAGCAGCTGGCTCTTTCGAACCGGAGCAAACTCGAACCCGTCGAGCTGATGTCTGAACGCGAGCAGCGTTTTGGCCAGCGCCGCGCGCTGCTTGAGATACGGCTTGTCGAGCTGGCGCTCCTTCTGCACCACCTTCTTGAACGCATCCCTGTTTCCGGCGTAGGCCAAGCCGTACAAGAACCCGTCGATCAGGTCGGGGTGCTTGGCGCGCCCAAGTTGTTCGGTGAGGATCTGCGACTTCCGGGTGTGCTTGCTGTTGGCGAGCGCAACGGCGGCGCGGTACCGTACGGTGGGACGCTCCGCCGGATTGCGCACGACTTCGGCAAACGTCAGATGTTTGGTGTCATCGCGCTTGGCTTCGAGGATCCGCAGCGCCTCCGCCTTCGTCACAGCCTGGCTTCGGCCCTTCAGCACCTCCTTGAGGGTTCCCGATGAGAGGGAACTCGGCTTTTCCACGTCCCGCATCATGGTCTCACCTTCACGCGTGGAGGAGCGAGCAGTGATCGTTCGCCGTGTCCACCTGACTGTCCGTGAGCTTCACGGAGTCCCGGGGGCTGGATGCAGACGCTGTCTGCGCCATCAGGTTTTCAGGCCAACTGTTGCGATGTTCCAGGCCCAGGTAATGACCAATTTCGTGGGCGCAGGTCCGCGCCGTCTTGTCGGAGGTCCGCACCTTATCGGTGATACTGCCGTTTCGCTCGTCGGCGTTCTTGTAGCATGGTCCGTCGATATTGGAGATACCCACGAATTTCGCGGTTATGCTATGGACAAAGAACACGTCCAGCCCGTCGTTGAAGACGCTCCAGTCCTGTGTCAGATCCGTGGCGTCCTGCTCGCTCGTAATCTCGTGGAGACCGTTCGACTCGCTGGAGAGAATCTCGTAGTGCTCCACCCGGCCCACGCCGATGCCCTCATCGGTGAAAATCTGCCGGGTGCGGAACACTGCAAAATCGATCTTGTCGATCTCATCCTCCTCGAACTCATCAACTCCCACTTTGATCACGTTGAAATTGATGTAATCTCCTTTGAGCGCATTCACCTGGTCGAGCAGCGACACCTCGACCTTGATCGTAGAGTCCGACCGTACGGGGGGGCGCTTGCGGTAGAACCCAAAGAAGTGTCCGAGGATAGACACCTCGCCGCTCGTGTCGATCCCGATATCGGCTGCGACATCTCGTATCGATACCATGGCCGGTTACCGCAGGTTGACCAGCAGCTTCACCACCCCGGGCCCCGACGTGTGCGGGCTCAACGCCTTGCCGATCACGGAACCGCGCGGTGCGGTCTCGCGCGCCTTCATCGCGTGGCCCGGGGTAGGGCTGGGCGCCAGCGCGTCACCGATCTCGATGGCGCCAAACGACGCGTCGACCTTGCACGCCACCTTGCCGAGCATGGCGACCGGGAGCCGGTTCCGGCCGTTGGTCTGGCGGTCGAGGATCAAAGCAGGTTTGTAGTCGCCGGCTCCGGAGATCACGCCGACCACACGCCGGTCCTCGGCCTGCGAGCAGGGCTCCAGGGCGCCACCGTCGTTCATGACCATCACGGTGCCGGGATCGATGTCGCCGGAGACGCAGTCGAACTCCTCCGCGCAGTCCGCGTTCTGCAAGACGATGTCGCCGGTGTCACCGTTCAGGTGGATGGTTTCCACATCGGCGGCATTGCGGAGAAACAGATCGCCGTCGTGATCCTTGCCGCCCAACGTGATGTTCCCGTGTTCCCCGGAGAGGTGGATCGTCTCCACGTTGTCATCCGACTTGAGAGAGATGTCCCCTTCGTGGTCGGTACCGCCGATGGTCAAGTTGGCGTTGCCGCCGTCGATATCAACCGTCTTGACGTCATCCGAGGCCTTGAGGATCACGTCGCCGTTGAAGTTGGATCCGCCCAACGTGATTTCGGCTGCTTGCGCATTGAGCGAGATGGTTCGCGTGCCTCCCTTCTCTTTGAGCCGGAGCGTTCCTTCCTGGCCGTTTCCGCCCAGGTACATGGTGCCGGTCAAGCCGCTGATGTGGGCGGTGGTTTGGGCGGCGGCGTCGCGGACGTAGAGCTGGCCTGCCTGGCCGGTGCCGCCGAGCCGGATGCGGCCCATGCCGGACTGCAGGCTGATGATGGTCTCGCCGTCGCCGTCCTTGATGTCGATCTTGCCGTTCTGGTCGTGGTCGCCCAAGATGATGTCGGCCGAGCCGCCTACCAGGTCGATCGTCTTGTTGCCGTCGCCATCGCGGACATAGACGTTGCCGGATACGCCGGCATCGCCGAGGACGGCATTGGCTGTCGCTGGGTTCAGCACAATGGTGACGTCGTTGGAGGAGTTCAGGATTTCGACGGTTCCGAAGTGTTGGTCAGCCATGGCATCCTGCTCGGTGGGGGTTTGTGAGGGGGTCTGACGAAGCTACGCCTGGATACGTCGAGCACAAGGTCAGGTTGCGCGGGCAGTCAGTGACCGTTTCTCCGATTCATTCTGCACTCCCCATTCTCCAATCTCCAATCTCCAATCTCCACTCCTTCCATCGTCGCTCCACGACATACTCTGACCAAGCGCGACACGAAGCGCGTCGTTTTGTGATTAAGTGCATCAAAACGTGTTGACACGCATTTGACGCGCGCGGTAGATCTTGAGGAACGTCCTTGCGCGAGGGAACAGGTGTGCCCGACGCTTTCTTTCTGAAGCTCTTTGGAGTGCCGCGTCTGCTCGATTCAGCGGGGCGCCTCGTGCGGTTCCGCGCGCGCAAACACCTTGCTGTCTTGATCTACCTGGTGTTGGAGGCAACGAAGCGGCCAGTTACTCGAGACGCATTGGTCGACCTCTTGTGGCCGGATGTGAGCGAAGCGAAGGGCAGGCATTCGTTGTCTCAAGCGTTGAGCGCGATTCGAATCCGCCTCGGTAAGGACGCGCTGCGGACTGTCGGGCCCGGCGTGCAACTCCAAAGCACTATTCCGACGGACCTGGATTCGGCTTCCATCGATACCGATCCGGGCAATGCCACGATCATTCCTTTGGAGAGCTTGGAGACGTGGGGGAGCGCGTCGTGGTCGCATTGGGTGGATAGGGCACGCGCCCGAAGCATTCGGGACCTCAATGTTCGGCTGCAACACGAGATCGATGCGGCCCGCTCCAGCGGCAACAATCAAGCCGTTCATGAGCGGGCGGCACTTCTCTACAAGGTGGATCCCTTCTGCCCGGTTGCGGTTTTGGCGCTTGCTGAGGAGCGTCTTTTGCAGCACGATCGCGTGGGAGCAACGCGGCTCCTCGAAGAGCACCGGAGACGGATTCGTGCAGAGCTGCATTGCGAGCCCGGCGCGGAGGTCCAGCGCCTGCTTGCCCGCATCCAAGACGATCAAGACGAGAGCCGGTCCGATCCTTTTGTGGGCCGTGTTAGCGCAATCCAGCACGAGGGGAGTGGCAGTCTCGTCGGGCGTAAAGCCACACTGGCGAGCTTAGAGGCCGCTTGGGGCAAAGCCAGAACGGACCGTTTCCAGTCATGCCTCTTAACGGGCCCGGATGGAATTGGAAAGACGGCCGTGCTCAGAACTTTTGCCACATCGATTGCGGCACGGGCGTTCCCGACTCTCTTCTTTGCGTGCCAGGAGATGAGCCGCGGGATTCCATTCTCAGGTATCTCAGCACTCATCTACGAACTGTCCCACGACCCCGGATTCAGCGCTGCGGAGCCGTTTTGGCTGGCGGAAGCCAGCCGTGTCGCGCCAGGTCTACGAAGTCGGTATTCCGGAATCCCACGTTTCGAGCCGGCCCCCTCCGAGGCCCTGCGACTTCGCGTCGCGGAAGCGGTTGTCCACCTCATCAATGCCGTAAGGGAGGGTGATCCGTTCTTGATTGCATTAGATGACATCGAGAACATGGACGCCGCAAGTTGCGACGTGCTTCACATACTCAATCGATATCTCGAATCTCAGGCGATCTTGCTTGTTGCAACGACATGCGCATCCGATGCTGTCGTACCTCGCCTGGAAGACACCGATCGCAACACACCTATTCGATGGACGGAAACGATCCGAATCCAACCATTTTCTCATCACGACATGCGTGCGTTTCTCTCGTCGCTGGATGCCGATAGTGAGGACAAGCGAGTTCGCGAGACTCTCGTGGATCTGGCGGAGGGAAACCCGCACTTCGCAAAGATTCTCTTGTCCGATTGGCGCTCAAACGGGCAAAGTTCTCTCGCATCTCTGGTTCTGACTAAAGACAAGCGAGCGCTAAATCGAGCTCCCCCTGAAGAGTTGAAAGCTACGTTCACTCGGCGTCACGAACACTTGTCTGAGGATGCGCTCCGGACACTCGACGTCCTCGCAGTTGCGCATCGCGTCTTGACCACCGATGAAGTGGCACGACTCTTGGCCATCTCAACTGCTCGGGCGCATCATGCCTCCGTCGAACTCCTCGACGGTGGACTGGTCCGGCTGATCCAAGGCGGTCTGAATTTCACAAGTCGACTGCATCGAACACTCGTCTATCATTCGATGTCTGTCGAGACCAGGCGATACCATCACCAGCGGTTTGCCGAGTGCCTGATCCAATCAGCCGAAGGAGCGGATCACCTTGCGCCGCTCGCGGCCTCTCAGCACTTCTACCAAGCCGGATTGTCCAGTGAAGCCAAGAACGCCGCATACCGGGGAGCCGAGATCGCCATTGCTCGCGGCGCACCCCAGGCCGCACACGCAGGTCTGGAGTCAGTCATCACCCATCAGCAGACCGATGCGCGACTGTCCATTCTCCAAGCCTGCGCCTTAAACGCACAGGGTAGGTATCGAGAAGGCTACACGCTTCTGGCGAACCGAAGTTTACAGGCTCAAAGTAGCACTGAGGAAGCAATGGCAGCGCTGGCGCGTGCGGAGGCGTTGCACCGTGGCCGCCTCGCCGACGACGGGAGCATTTCGGCTGCGGCTCGTGACGCACTACGATGTGCCGAAGCAAGCGGAGATGAATCTACGTTGATTCAGGCGATGCAGACTTGTGCGGAGGTCGAGGCTGAGCTGGGCAGTTCAGAGACACTCGGTGGACTGGGAAGACGTGCAGCTGCAATTGCCGCGACCACCAAGTCGACGCAGACCAGAGCATTGGCCCAGCTGAGCCAGGGGTATTGCTACCTCATGTTGGGTGATCCCGGCTCTGGCACCGCCCTCTTCGAAAGCTCCATCCGGTTGCTGGAGTCATTAGCACTTGAGCCTGGTCTCGAGCGTGCAGTCAATGGCTTGGGTCTGGCTTACGCGTCGTTGGGCGACCTCAAAGCAGGAGTTGGGGCCTTTCATCGCGCGACCAACATATCAAATAGGATTGGCAACACATCCGCAGCCGCCAACAGCTGTTCGAATCTTGGAAACACTCACGCGGATCTGGGTGAGTTTAAAGCGGCCTCGCGATGGCTTCAACACGCGCTGAATTTGGAGGCTGTAGCGACAAATCCGAGACGTGGAGCGCAGATTCACCTGAACATGGCGAACGTACGGATGTGCACAGGACATGTCGGGGCGGCCGCACACCACATTCAACAGGCGGCGCGTGATGCGTGTGCTTCACAACTCGGTAAGCTCGAAGCCGATGTTCTCTTATTTGAAGCTGATCTCCATATCATGAGGGGACACACAGACGAGGCCTGGGAACTGTTGGACAAGGTTCACGAACTGCTCGGCGGGAAGACGGATGAGGTTCTGTCGATCGAGAAGTATGAGCGTCTCACCCTGCATAGGGCCTGGACAGAAAACGGTTACAGCGCGCTCGAAAGACAAATTGACAAGTCGAACGGCGATTACACCGGCCTGCCCGTGGTGAAGCAACTCGAATTGAAAGCATTCGCATCGTGGCTGGTAAGACAGGAAGGCGGTGACGAGCGCATTTTCGCCGGAGCGCTGGCCGATGTGCGGGCACGGGGGCTGTATGGCCTGATCGCGTACCTCAAGAGGTTGGGGGTGGAATAGGAGTAGTGAGTAGTGAGTGGTACGCGAGCGAGTGCATGATCAACAGTCAGTCCCAGTCAGCCACTGACTCGCCAATCCTGGTGATTCCTAGCGTGGTCGTTCAGAGCGCACGACTGGTTGCGGATTGGGTGAACCGGCCTCCACATTCAAGTCTAAAGCCGGGTCGGCCCCGCCCACCAATTCGAAGCTGGACGCGCCCGCCCGCCAGCAGCAGGAGGTCTCCAATGCTACCGTCTCTACAGCGCTCGACGCTTGCTTCCCTCTTCATACTCGCATTATTCGGCGCCACCCAGACTATCGACGCGCAATCCAACGCGCACCTGGGCCACGTGGCCGATAAATGGGGCGACACCCCGGGCGAGATCGGGCTCCTGACCGCCGCGGAACGGGAGGCCAACACCGTGCTGCAACACGCCACCCTCGCCATGCAATCCCAACAGCTCGCCCAAATCAAAGCCCACCTGGGCCACGTCATCCACGCACTCGATCCCACCGTCGTCGAGCGCGGCCCCGGACTGGGATACGGCCTGATCAAAGCCGCCAAAGGCGTGGCGCGACACGTCGGCCTGGCGGGCGAAGCAGCCGACGCCACCCCCGCCGCCAAGGCGCACTCCACCCACGTCAAAACCTCGGCCGAGAACGTCGCCGCCTGGAGTGAGAGCATCCTCAAGATGGCAGAGGAAGCCCGCGCCACCACCGACCGGGAAGTCGCCGCCGAACTGGCCGAGATGATCCAGGGCACCGCCGAGGCCATCGTGGACGGCCAAGACGCCGACGGCGACGGCCGCATCGGGTGGGGCGAGGACGAAGGCGGGCTCAAACAGGCACGCATGCACCTGGGGTTCATGAGAGCAACCTGATCGATTGGCGGATCAGTGATTCGCGATCGGCGATTGGCGATTCTCGGGAAGCTGACTCGACTCGTCTCGGAAACAGGTTGGGTGGATGTTCAGCCTGAGACCTAAAACGCCTAACACCCATCACCTAACACCTAACACCCAACCCCTAACTCCTAATTCCTAGCTCCTCTTCCCTCCTTGACTGACCGAGCCGCGCCCATGCCACGCATCCTCCCCGCCACCCCCTGGCTCGCCCTGGCCGCCGGGCTGCTGCTCGTCTCCAACGGGCGCTGGATCGTCCCCGCCGCCGCCTGGCTCGCACCCGCCGCGCTGCTGGTATTCCTCGATCGCACGCGCTCGCGCCCAGGGCTCGGCCTCGGCCTGCTCGCCTACGTGCTCGTCCAGTTCGTCGCCTGGTGGGGCCTGATCCCGGCACCCGGAATACTCTACTTCCTCATAGCCGCCACCTACGGCGTGGTCTACTTCCTCCCGTTCACCGCACACCGCCTGCTTGCCCACCGGATGACGGGCGTCCAAGCCACGCTGGTGTTTCCGCTCGCATGGGTCGCGATCGAATTCCTGTTTCACCGCTGGGGCACCCCGTACGGGAGCTGGTTCTCGCTCGCGTACACGCAGACCGACACACTCTCGCTGATGCAGCTCGCATCCGTCACCGGGACGGCGGGCATCTCATTCCTGATGACGTGGTTCGCGGCAATTGCCGCTTGGATACTCCATACCAGACGCGCCGCCGCGCCGGACTGGCGCCGCGTGAAACTCGTGGGCGGAAGCTACGCCGCCATCACGATCCTCGTGCTCGGCTCGGGGCACCTCTGCCTGGCGCTACAACCAAACGACCCGCTGCACCGCACCGCCGGACTGGTGCCCAACCCGCAACTCATGCTGCA
>JBFHWR010000165.1:0-8806 GCA_041599395.1 Gemmatimonadales bacterium
CTGTGTCGGAACTCGTTGGCTTGCTGGTGAGTGACATGCTGTTTGACGACGCCCTCGTCCGCGTCCTCGGCAAAGGATCGAAAGAACGGCTCATTCCGATCGGGAGGCGCGCCCTCGGGGCTGCCGCCATCTATGCACGAGAGGTTCGTCCCAGTTTCGATCGCGGCGAGACTCAAGGGCGTTTGTTCTTGAATGCCCGAGGGAGACCCCTCTCTCGAGTGGGGGCCTGGTCTGTGGTCAAACGCTGTGCCGCGCGTGCACATATCAAGAAGCGCGTGAGCCCGCACACGTTGCGGCACACCTTCGCCACGCATTTGCTCGAGGGCGGCGCCGACCTCCGGGCGGTGCAGGAGATGTTGGGACACGCCGACCTGACGACGACGCAAGTCTACACGCACGTCGATCGGGAATACCTGCGGAAGGTTCACCGTCAGTATCACCCACGCGCCTGATGATCTTGGTCGTCGACAACTACGACTCCTTTACGTTCAACCTCGTGCAGTATCTGGGGGAGTTGGGGGCGGAGCCAACCGTCCGGCGCAACGACGAAATGTCCCCGTCCGACCTGAATGCACTCGACCCTGCGGCCATCGTCATCTCGCCCGGCCCGGGCCGTCCCGTCAACGCGGGGATCAGTGTCGAGCTCATTCGGTCGTGTGTTGGACGGATTCCCGTGTTGGGAGTTTGCTTGGGTCACCAGGCGCTTGCCGAGGCCTTCGGGGGACGCGTCGTGCGCGCCGATCGGCTGATGCACGGGAAAGCCTCGCCGGTGGTGCATACCGGTCAGGGGATCTTCCAACGACTTCCCTCACCCCTGACGGGCATGCGGTACCATTCGCTCCTGGTCGAGCGGGCATCCCTCCCCCCGTCGCTCTTCGTCACGGCGTGGACCGAAGACCGGGAGACGGAGGTCATGGGCCTCCAGCATGCCGATGCCCCCTTGTTTGGGGTGCAGTTTCACCCAGAATCCATTGGCACGGCAACGGGAAAGCGGCTGATGCAGAACTTCCTGGAGATCGTGAAGGATCGGTCACGAACGATACCAGGCTTGGCGATCTGAGAAGGCTTTGCCGGTATCGTAACGTACGATAATTCAATTGCTTAAGCCGGTACGTCAGGGTGCTCGGCGCCGTGGCACGGGTTTTGACAGCGGCGCCTGCGAGTATTAGTTTTCGCCGTGCAACTCCTACTGGTGATTCCCGCCCGCATCGGCTCGTCCCGATTGCCGGAGAAGCCGCTCCAGCTCCTTTTCGGCGAGCCCCTCATCCGACACACTGCGCGCAACGTGCTGGGGTACGGACTCCGCGGGCGAGTCGTTGTCGCCACCGACGACGCGCGCGTCGCGCGCGCCGTAGCGCCGCTTGGGGTACGCGCCGTGATGACACGCGCGGCGCATCGATCGGGAACCGAACGGGCTGCGGAAGTGGCCTGCAAGAATGAGTTTGCCGACGCGGACGTGATCGTCAACGTGCAAGGGGATGAACCCATGCTTCCCGCGAGGGCGGCCTCCGAAGCGATCGAGCGGGTTGTCGCCGGCGATCCCATTGTGACCGTCGCGTGTCCGCTCGGGGCGCACGCGGATGCTGACCCGACCCGAGTCAAGGTCCGTGTCGACCGTGATGGATATGCACGCGCGTTTGCTCGCGACAGCGGTGGGCTGCGTACCACTCTGGGAACGCACCGTGTGCTGCAGCATGTCGGATGCTATGCGTATACGCGGGCGGCGCTGTTGCGTTGGGTGGATCTGCCGCCAGTCCCGGAAGAGGAGCGCGAGGGCCTCGAGCAGCTCCGGCCGTTGGTCCACGGCATGACCATCGGGACCGTGACCTTGGACTCGCCGGCCCCGCCGGCGGTCGATACGAAAGAGGATTTGCACGCAGTTGAATCCATGCTGGTAGCCGGCGGCTGCCAATGAGGAGTCCATGAGCACAAAATATGTTTTCGTGACCGGTGGGGTTGTCTCATCGCTGGGGAAGGGTATCGCGGCCGCATCGCTTGGGCGGTTGTTGGTCGAGCGGGGGCTCAAGGTCACGATCCAGAAGTTCGATCCATATATCAACGTCGACCCTGGCACCATGTCCCCGTTTCAGCATGGCGAGGTCTACGTGACGGATGACGGGGCCGAGACGGATCAGGACCTCGGCCACTACGAGCGGTTCATCGACCGCTCGCTCTCGCAGGCGAACAACGTGACTACAGGTCTGATCTACTTGTCCGTAATCAACAAAGAGCGGCGCGGCGAGTATCTCGGTAGCACGGTTCAGGTGATCCCTCACATTACGGACGAGATCAAGGCGTCGATTCGACGCCTCGCGCCCGAGCACGACGTGGTCATTGTCGAGATCGGCGGAACGGTTGGCGACATCGAGTCGCTCCCGTTTCTGGAAGCGATCCGGCAGCTGCGGCAGGAGGTCGGGCGGGAGAATGCCCTATTCATTCACTTGACGCTCGTGCCTTACGTTGCCGCGTCCGGCGAGCTCAAAACCAAACCGACGCAGCACTCGGTGCGGGAGTTGATGGAGATTGGAATTCAACCGGATTTGCTCGTCTGCCGGACAGAGCGCCCGCTGTCGGAAGAGGTCCGTCGGAAGATCGCGCTGTTCTGCAACGTGGATTTTGGCTGTGTCATCGAGAATCGCGA
Organism: Gemmatimonadales bacterium; assembly: GCA_041599395.1. Classification (GTDB taxonomy): domain Bacteria; phylum Gemmatimonadota; class Gemmatimonadetes; order Gemmatimonadales; family GWC2-71-9; genus JBFHWR01. The sequence goes on from JBFHWR010000165.1 coordinate 2,642, forward strand.
CGCCGCGTCAATCTATGAGGTGCCACTGCAATTGCATGACCAGGGACTGGATCAGCAAGTGTGCAAGCGGTTGGGGCTCGACGTGAAGCAACCAGACCTCCGGCCGTGGCGGGCAATGGTGCAACGAGCACTCAAGCCGGAGGACCGCGTCCAGATCGCCATTGTTGGGAAATACACCGAACTGAGTGACTCCTACACGTCCATTCGGGAGGCATTGGCCCATGGTGGCATCGCGAACAACGCGGGTGTCGACATTGGGTGGATTTCGAGTGAGCAATGCCAAGACTATGACACGACGGCCCGATTGCTCACCGGGTTCAATGGCCTGCTGGTGCCCGGCGGATTTGGAGAACGGGGGGTCGAGGGGATGGTGGAGGCCGCACGCTGGGCGCGGGAGCACAAGCTGCCGTATTTCGGGATTTGCCTCGGTCTCCAGGCCGCGATCATTGAGTTCACGCGAAACGTGTGCCAGTTGGCGCAAACCAATTCCAGCGAGTTCGAAGCCGAGTGCGCGAATCCGGTCATCTCGCTGATGGAATCGCAACGGGATGTGAACGATCTGGGTGGAACCATGCGGCTGGGGGCGTACCCATGCAAGTTGCAGACGGGGGCGCTGGCGGCCCGGGTGTACGCGTCGGAACAGGTAAGCGAGCGGCACCGGCACCGCTATGAAGTGAACAACGAGTACCGCAATGTGCTCGAAGAATTCGGCATGCGGTGTTCGGGGTTGTCCCCGGACGGTTCGCTGGTCGAGGTCGTCGAGCTGTCGAACCACCCGTGGTTCATCGGCTGCCAGTTTCATCCCGAGTTCAAGTCCCGGCCGATGCGGCCGCATCCGCTGTTTGCGAGCTTTGTCAAGGCGGCGCTGCAACACCAACAGATGTCAGCGACGAGAATCAAGCTCGCGGAGTCGCACGTGTGAGATGACGATGTTTTGGTCGCCGGCGCCGGTGCTGGTCGCCGGGCCGTGCGTGCTCGAGGGTGATGATCGAAACGTGGAGATCGCCCGTCACCTGGCCGAGCTTGCTGTCAAGCTCGGCCTTCGCGTCATCTTCAAAGCGAGTTTCGACAAAGCGAATCGATCACGGTACGGTGCGGAACGAGGACCTGGCCTCGAGCGCGGGCTCGAGGCGTTGCGGCGTGTGCGCGACGAAACGGGCTTACCGGTCCTCACCGATGTGCACGAAGTGTGGCAGGTGGAGCGCGTGGCTCCCATCGCGGATGCGATTCAGGTTCCGGCGTTTCTATGCCGGCAGACCGATCTGCTCGCGGCGGCTGGGGCATGTGGGCTCCCGGTGAATCTCAAGAAAGGCCAGTGGATGTCGCCCGAGGGCATGGGAAACGCGGTTGACAAGGTCCGGCGAGCGGGCGGTGAGGCGGTGGCCGTGACCGAACGCGGCACCGCGTTCGGGTACGGAGACTTGATTGTCGACATGCGGAGTTTTGGTCGCATCCGCCGCGCCGCGTCGGTGCCGGTGCTGTTCGACGCGACGCATGCGGCGCAGAAGCCCGGCGCGCGCGCCGACGGCAGCACGGGTGGGTCACGCTCGGAGGTGCCGCCGCTGCTGCGTGCCGCGGCGGCCGCTGGCGCCGACGGCTTCTTCCTCGAAACGCATCCGGACCCGGACCGTGCGCCGAGCGACGGTGCGACCATGTGGCCGACATCAACGCTCGAGTCCCTGCTCGACGCCGCCCTCGACGTGTGGCAGAGTGCTCGTACGCATCGGGGAGCGACAGCATCACTCGGGGGTATGTAGTACCATGCGCCTTGCATTGGGTATGCCGCTCGTGGCAGGCATGATGAGTGGGCTCCTTGCCTGTCAGGAAGTGGAGCCACCGCCGGTTGCCTCGACCGTGCCGGATTCCGTGGACATGGTCATCTACGGCTTCACCAGCCACATGACCACTGATGGCGTCATGAGCGCCGTCCTGACGGCCGACTCGGCATACCACTACGCGTCGGAACGACGGGCAGAGCTGTACGGGGTCCGCGTCGAGTTCTACTCGCCTCAAGGCCTGCTACGATCCACGCTGACGTCGGACGCCGGGACGTACTTCTCGCGCACGGGAGACATGGAAGCGCGCGACAATGTCGTGGCGTTCACACCCGATCGCCGCCGCCTCACGACGTGTGAGTTGCTCTACACTGCGCGAACGGATCAGATCTCGGGTCCGTGTGACTTCGTGTTTGATGCTCCCAACCGCCACCTGGAAGGAGAGAGTTTTACGGCGGATCCCGATTTTCAGAATGTCACCGCGCGGGGCGCCCGGCAGGGGCGGGCTGGCGCCGTGGAGTTGGAGCGATGAAGCCCGTAGGCATCGTGTGGGTCGCGGCGGCGGCCGTGCTGACTGCGCCGGCCGTAGCCCAGACGCCGCGCAATTGCGACGTTCGGCTCGAGAGCGCAGAGGAAGTGGTCCAACGCATGTTTGGTGCTCGCACGCACCAGTTCGCCACCGGAAATGTTCGAGCGCGTTGCGTGGGCCAACCTACCACCATACGCACCGATAGCTTTGCGCATTATCCGGAGTTGAACCGAGCCGATTTTGTCGGGCGCGTGAGGTTTCGAGACGTCACCGTCGCGCTGGACGCGGACCGCGCCAATTACTTCCTGCGGGATGAGCGGATTGAAGCGTATGGAAACGTGCGGCTCGTGAATCGTGCCAACGGCTCGGTGCTGACGGGACCCCGGCTCACCTACTGGCGGGTTGCTGCGGGAGTTCGCGACACCGCTGAATTGTACGCCGTCCAGCGCCCGCACGTGGAGTATCGCGTTCTGGGCGATAGTGCCGACCCCTATGTCATCATCGGGGATCGCGTTCGTCTCAAGGGGAACTCCGGCGCGGCCGTGAATGGGAACGTCACCGTGGACCGGCAGGACTTCGCCGCCAAGGGAGATAGTGTCACACTCGATCTCGACGTCGGCGTAGGCCTGCTCGTGGGGAACGCGTCGGTCAACTCGCGGGATACCACCGGGTACACCCTCGAGGGTCGGGAGATTGCGTTTCGATTAACCGGCGGTGAGCTGACGTGGGTGCAGGCGCGGGACTCGGCAAACGCAACCTCGGCCGGGTGGCAGATCGTCGGTGACACGATCGAGCTGCACATGGGCGACGAGGAGGTGCGCGCGGGCTCCGCGTGGGGAGACTCGACGAGCGCCTTGTCGGAGTCGTACACCTTTCTGGCGGATTCGCTGGCCGTCGACCTCCTTGATGGCGCACTGAGTGAAGTGCGCGGGTTTGGAACTGCGCGGGCAGTTGCGTTGGCGGATTCTTCGTCAACCATCGAGCCGGACTGGATTGCCGGTGACTCGTTAGCAGTGACGTTCAGCGAGGGGGGTGACGAGGGACAGCGTGAGGTCTCGCGTATTCAGGCCCGCGGCAACGCGCAGGCCTTTTACTCGATCTTGGACGCGGCACGACCGGACCTGCCGCCGGGGCTGAACTATTCCCGGGGGGACGTCATCACCGCGCTGTTTGTGGATAATACGCTCGACAGAGTGGACGTCGTCGGCGAGGCGGACGGCGTTTACCTCGCTCCATTGGTGAGGCGGCCGTGAGCGATCTGATTCGCGAGTTGCTCGCCGGACAGGATCCGTCTTTGGCACTGGCCATTGGTGCATTCGTCCGCTGCGCCGATGCCGAGGGCGCGGCGCGTTTCGGGGAACTTGCCGTCGCGTATCGTGAGGATCATTTGGAGCTTACGCGCCGTGAGCGCGGTGACCTGGACGCACAGCGCAGTGGCGAGCTCTCCGTCGATGAAGCGCGCCGGCATCTGCTGCTCTCGGTGCTCCCGCGCCTGCAGATGTCGGGTGTCCTGGCCGGTATCGAACGGCAGGGCCACCTAGACTCCCTGGTGGAGAAACGTCCGGACGCCGTTGACGATGGCGACATCGTTCGGATGAAGCGAGGCGTGTGGAACGAGCTCCGCACCGCCGCCGGCACCGTTCACGAAGACCTCGTAGACCTCGCGCAGCAGGTGGTGCGAGAAAGTGAAACGCCGCCTCCGGAACCGGTTCAGCAGCCGCGCGGCAACGTGCTCCGCGCTACGGGGCTCACGAAATCGTACAAGCGCCGAAAGGTTGTCGACGACGTCGATCTCGAAGTTCGGCAAGGCGAGATCGTCGGTCTGCTCGGGCCGAACGGTGCTGGTAAGACGACGACTTTCTACATGATCGTGGGGCTGGTTCGGCCGGACAAAGGTCGGATCTACGTGGACGGTAAGAACATCTCCAACAAACCGATGTACAAGCGCGCGCGCGCCGGCATCGGGTACCTGGCGCAGGAGCCGTCGATCTTCCGTAAGCTCACCGTTGAAGACAATGTTCGTGCAATCCTCCAGACCCTGCCAATGAGCGGAGAGGCCAGGCGTCGGCGCCTCGAGGAACTCCTCGAGGAACTGTCCATCCAACATCTGCGCAATGTCCGCGCGCTCAAGCTCTCCGGAGGCGAGCGGCGCCGGCTGGAAATCACTCGTGCCTTGGTAACCGATCCGCGGTTCATGCTGTTGGATGAACCATTTGCAGGGGTGGATCCAATCGCGACCAACGATATCCAGACGATCGTGGCGGGACTGCGGCGGCGGAACATCGGCGTCCTGATAACGGACCACAGTGTCGAGCAGACGCTCGACATCGTCGATCGCGCGTACATCATGTTCGAGGGAAAAGTGCAGGTCTCTGGAGCCGTGCGGGAATTGGTGTTCGACGATCGCGTGGCGGACCTGTATTTCGGACCCACACTGACGGCACGGCTGCGTGAACGGTTGGGGGCCGGCGTATGAAGACGTCTCTGCAGCAGAGTGCCGTCCTCCGCCAGGACCTGCGGATGAATCCTCGCCTGTATCAGGCGATGGACCTGCTATACATGCCGCTCATCGATTTGCAGCAACACCTGAAAGGGGAGCTCGAGACCAATCCGTTCCTGGAACTCGCGGATACGGAAGACGATACCGATGAGACGGACGAAGAGCGTACGGACGCCGCCGAAGCCAATTCAGAAAACGATGAAGTGGATTGGGAGGAGATCATCCTCGACGGGCTCGACGCTGGGGGCGTGCGGTCGGAATATGAAGAGATCGAAATCCACGAACGGACTCCGGTCGAAACGCGCGATCTGTTCGACCACCTCAGAGATCAACTGCAGTTACTCGATCTCACGCCGCGCCAGCAGCTCCTCAGCGAAATCTTTCTCGGAAACATTGCCGATGACGGCTATCTCCGGGCCACGCTCGAAGAGATCGTCGAGGGCGCGAACCCGGTTCTCGAAGAGCATTACGCCGATGGGAACGAGGAACCGCCTTATACTGTCGCGGAAGTCGAGTCAATCCTCGAGGTCATGCAGCGTCTGCTTCCGCCCGGTGTTGCGGCGCGAGATCTCCGGGAATGCTTGATGCTGCAATTGCAGGACAGCGGCGAGGAAGACACGCTGACGTACCGGCTTGTCCGTGACGCATTTGACGATTTGATAAGCCATCGGTGGAGTGACCTCGCCAAACGATTCGGTCTCCAACCCAAGGAAATCCAAGATGCCGCCGATCGGTTGGCCAAGCTCGACCCAAAGCCCGGCATCCGATTCTCGAGCAGCGCGGACACCTATGTGATTCCTGACTTGACCGTCGAGAAAACCGACGGGGAGTACCGAGTGTTTCTCAACGATGGCGGTATGCCGCGTCTGCGCATCAGTCAGGTCTATAAGGACATTGCGGGCGATAAGAAACAATTTGTCGGCGAGAATCGCGAATTCATCACGGAGAAACTGAATGGGGCAACGTGGCTCATCCAGGCCATCGAACAACGCCGGCAGACGATGCTCAAGGTGGCGAATTTCATCATAGACCGTCAGCGGGATTTCTTCGAGAAGGGTGTAGAACATTTGCGACCGCTCACACTCCGTGAAGTTGCGGATGTCATCGAGATGCACGAATCAACGGTGAGCCGTGTGACGAGCCAGAAGTACATGCAAACGCCGCGCGGTGTGTACCCCCTGAAGTTCTTTTTCTCGAGCAGCTTGGGCACCACGAGCGGAGAGGATGCGAGTTCCCGGGCGGTGAAGGCGCAGCTGCGCAAGCTCGTCGCCGACGAGCCGCCGGCCACGCCGCTCACAGATTCCGCCATCGTCGATGCCTTGCAGCAGCGGGGCATTCATATCGCACGTCGGACGGTGGCC
>JBFHWR010000166.1:0-8801 GCA_041599395.1 Gemmatimonadales bacterium
CTCAGCTCTGAAATTTCCGCGGAAAAAATCTGAAATCTCGGGTGTAAATGTCTGATTCTCACCAGACAGTCTCGAGAGTCAAGTCACCGCAGCGATCGCGGAGGAAGTAGGAATCTCGGATGATTGATCCGCACCGCGCCGTGGCTTAGGTGAGTCCGCAGTCTCTGCGTGAGTCTGCGGACGCTGGGGCCGAAACGGCCAAGGATGGCACCACAGAGACCACGGACGGGTTCTTGGTCGCGCTTTCACCACCGTTCGCTTTGCCATCGAGCGATTGGTACACGGTTCACCGAGCAGTTTCTCTGTGGTCTCCGCGGTCTCCGTGGTAAGAGTTCACCGATGTGGGGGCGATTTGCATGACCTGGTTTGACGAGATTCCCAAAGTGGAGCTGCACCTTCATCTGGAAGGCGCAATTCCCCTCGCCGCGCTCTGGCGTTTGATTCAGAAGTACGGCGGCGATCCGTCGGTTCCCGACATCGAGTCGCTCGAGCGGCGGTTTCAGTATCGCGATTTCCCCCACTTCATTGAGACATGGTTGTGGAAGAACGAGTTCTTGAGGGAATATGAGGACTTTACCTTCATTGCCGAGGCGGTGGCCCGTGACCTCGCCGCCCAGAACATTCGTTACGTCGAAGCGTTCTTCTCTCCCCGGGATTTTGCCGTGCACGGTCTCGAGACCCAAGGGCTGGCTCAGGCGATTCGAGCAGGCCTGGCACGGGTTCCGGAAATTGACGTGGCGCTCGTCGCGGATCTCGTCCGCAACTATGGTCCCGTGCAGGGTGCGCGCACGCTGGCTGAACTGCGCGAGGTGACCGAGTTGGGCGTCATCGGCATTGGCATCGGTGGACGAGAGGATCAGTTTCCACCGGAACCCTTCGCCCCGCTGTTCGACCGGGCCCGGGAGTATGGTTTTCGCACGAGTGCGCACGCGGGTGAAGCTGCCGGTGCGGAGAGTGTGTGGGGGGCGGTCCGGAGTCTCGCAGTTGACCGGATCGGGCACGGCACCCGTGCCGCGGAAGACTCCAAGCTCGTGGAACACCTTGCACGCCACCGCATTCCGCTCGAACTCTGCCCGATTTCTAACGTCAAGACTGGCGTGGTACGAGCAATTGAACACCATCCTGCGCGCACCTTTTTCGAGTCAGACGTGATCGTCACCATCAACACGGACGATCCGAAGATGTTTGGGAACTCGCTGGCACGGGAGTACGAGTTGCTTCACGAGCGACTCGGCTTCTCGAGAGCCGATATCAAGCAGGTCATCATGAATGCGGTCGACGTATCCTGGATGCCGGAGGAGCAAAAACACCGTGTCGCCCGTGCGGTTGGGGATCACGCGGCCTGGTGTGTTTGAGGCGAGATGCGTGACATGGCGCCGCTCCAACTAACGGCGGAGGAGCGGGCAATCGCGGACGGCGGCCTTGGCGAGGCGGCGGCGCTCGCAATGCGTGTGGTGTCCGACATGGGGCATCTCATGGGAGCCAAGCGGTTGATACAAATCCGTTCCGCCCACGTCGACGGCTGTCTCTATCATGGTGACGGAGGGGTCGAGTTCGCGGAACGGCTCGTCGCCGGCGGCGGCCAGACCAAGGTGCCCACAACGCTCAACGTAGGTGCACTCGACCTCCTCCGGCCCGACCGTATTCGCGCGGACGCCCACGCCTGCCGTATGGCGCGCAGACAGATGGCCGCGTATGTCGCGCTCGGCGCGCGCCCAACCTGGACTTGCGCTCCGTATCAGGCCGGACACCGGCCCAGTCTGGGGGAGCACGTTGCGTGGGGCGAGAGTAACGCGGTCGCGTTTGCCAACTCCGTGCTCGGTGCGCGAACCGAGCGGTACGGCGATTTTCTGGATATCTGCTGTGCCCTGGTCGCTCGCGCCCCCCTTACCGGCCTCCACCTAGACGAGAACCGGTTGGCCACGGTTGTCGTCGATACCAGCAAGATCGGTCGCGAGCTCAAGCACGCGGACGTCTTCTACCCGGTCCTGGGCTCGTGGCTCGGTAGGACCGTGGGCGATAGGGTTCCGGTCATCGACGGTCTCCCGGGGAGGGTGAGCGAAGACCAGCTCAAGGCACTGGGTGCCGCAGCCGCCTCGACAGGCTCGGTCGGGCTCTTTCACGTTGTCGGAATAACTCCCGAGGCGCCCGACCTCGATACCGCGCTCGGCGGGAGGCCACCCGAGCACGTCATTCAGCTGACGCCTGCGCTCTTGCGGGAGGCTCGAGACCGACTGTCTACCGCGTCCGGAACCGACATCGACGCCGTCGCGCTCGGAAGCCCCCACTTCTCCCTCGAGGAATTCGAACAGCTCGAACGGTTGCTGGGGCAGTCGCGTGTTCAGATCCCGCTGTACGTCTGTACCGGCCGGGGCGTGCTGGAACACCTCGTGCAGCATGAACGGGCGGTTGCCTTGAGCGACGCCGGTGTCGAGATCATCGTGGATACGTGTGTTGTCGTCACCCCGATCCTGCCGGATGCCGGTGGCGTCCTGATGACCAATTCCGCCAAATTCGCGCACTACACCCCCTCGAACACGGGCTACCGCGTTCTCTACGGAAGCCTCGAGGATTGTGTCGCCTCGGCGGTTGCCGGACGGGTCGTGCGGGATGAAGAGCTGTGGGGGTAGGGCTGCGCAAGCTGGCTGCGGAGGTCCTGTATCCCGGGGAGGCGGACGCGCCGATCCTGAAGCTGAGTGCTCCGGTCAGTTTCTGGGGTGCCATCGATCCTGCGACGGGCGCACTCGTCGACCCCCGTCATCCTGACTGCGGTAAAACGGTTTCCAATACGGTCCTGGCGATTCCCAGCGCCATTGGCTCGAGTTCGTCGAGCGCCGTCATGCTGGAGTTGTTGCGAAATGACGTCGCGCCGGCTGCTGTTCTCCTGGCGGGAGACGATTCAATCCTGGCCCTCGGGGTGATCATTGCCCGAGAACTCGGCTACCCAACCATTCCGATCTTGAGGCTCACTGAAACGGACTTTGCGGCATTCCCCCGTACCGGTCGAGCCGCCGTGCGTGACCACACGGTCACGGTCAGTCGGCCTCGCTAACCCCGCCTTTCCGGGTCTTCTGCCAGCAATCGCGTGTTGGAAACGTTCGTTGACAACCGGCTGGTCGGGACGCGACGCTCACTGGTAACGAACGTGACCGGCCGCCATCCCGTGGTTGAGGGATGTGAGGAGATGCCGCCGGAAGACTCTAACTGGCCGGGGAACGGTCTTCCTCGTTCTCGGCCAGCTCCGCTCCGTCGGATTCTTCGGCGAGCTGTTCCATGATCTCCTTTGCCGCGTTTCGAATCCCGTCGGCAAGCTGATCCGCGGTGTCGAAGAGCAGGCTGACCACCCCCCGAAGCGACCCGGGGCTCGAGTCGGGTGCGGGCCCAGCCGCCTGATCGGCGGCCCGCCGTGTGGAACCAAGAGCGGTCAGAAGGTCTCGCAGAATCCGGTCGGCTTCATCGCGAGTCTCCGCGCTGTGCGGGCCGATGGTTCGGGAGCGTCGCTTACCCTCTTCATACCATTCGATCCGGACCTTCCCGTGTTGTACGTACCGGCGTCCGGTGTGTGGCTTCTTGCCAATGGTCTTGGAGTGCGACCGACCTGTTCGTTTGGCTGCCATATATGCATGTACGCGCCGAGCGGCGTTTCGGTTCCAGTTCTCGATTTCCCTCCCGATGGCGGGGGTCGTGTGTACAATTAGAAAGACCTATCGCAGTGAGGGTATTCTTGAAGCAGTGGCAAGAGACCTCCCAAATCGTCCGCCGACTTGCCGTGATCCGCGGAACCGGTGAACCCGTGGCACTCGCGACTGTCGTCGAGATCGCCGGGTCATCCTATCGTCGTCCAGGCGCGAAGCTGCTGATCGAAGCCGAGGGGGAGATGGTGGGTGGCGTGAGCGGCGGGTGTCTGGAGGCCGATGTGCGCGAGAGGGCGTTGCAGGCACTAGAGAGTGGGGTGCCGTGTCTCCGGCACTACGATACGTCTGCGGACGAGGATGCACTCTGGGGGCTGGGACTGGGGTGCAATGGGGCTATCGACGTCTTCGTGCAGCCGGTCACGGCCGCGGTGTTGGCGGCCATGGAGCGGGTCGGCGACCGGCTGCGTGGTGACGAACCGTTCGCCATTTCCACGGTTCTCGATGGCCCGAATGCCGGAGACCTGGTGGTGTTTCCGTCCGGAGCCTCGGCCGCGCCGCGCGCCGCCGCGGCGTCGCCGACGATGATCGAGCGTGCAGCCCGCTGTCTCGCACAGCGTGAATCGCAGCGAGGGCGCCTCGAGGGACGAGACGTCTTCACGGAAGTCTTGCTTCCGCCTCCGACGCTGGTGGTGGTGGGGGCAGGGGATGACGCACGTGCGCTCGCAGCCCTTGCGGCCACCGTCGGACTCCGGCTGTGCATTGTCGACCACCGACCCCACTTCGTCACGCGCGATCGGTTTCCCGATGCGGGCCGATTGGTGGTTGCCCGATACGACGATCGGGCAGCCGACATGCCGGTCGGCGGGGAGAGCTATGTGGTGGTGATGACTCATTCGCTGGCAAAGGACCGTGGGTGGGTCAACCGGTTGTTGAAGACGGATGTTCCGTACATCGGCCTGCTGGGTCCTCGGGCGCGCACCGAGGAGATTCTGCAAGACGTCTCCGGCAAGCGGCGCGACACCCGCGTGTTCGGGCCGGTGGGACTGGATATCGGGGCTGACGGGCCGGAGCAGGTAGCGGTGAGCATCGTTGGCCAGGTGCTCTCCGTGCTGGCCGCAAGGGGGGGTGGTCACGTCCGAGAGTTGTCGGGAGAGCTGCATGCCTGTTGATCGCCGGGGCTCGGTGGCGGGGGTCGTGCTCGCGGCGGGTTCGTCGACCCGTATGGGGAGCAACAAGCTGTTGCTCGACATCGACGGAGAGCCGATGCTTCGGCACGTGGCGGGACGGGCTGTGGGGGCCGGCCTCGATCCTGTGCTCGTGGTCCTCGGCTTCGAAGCGGAGCGCCTGGCGCCCGCACTCGAAGGGCTCACGTGCTCGGTGCTCGTGAACGGTGACTACGAGCGGGGAATGAACAGCTCGTTTTGTTTCGGGCTCGCGCGCGTTCCCGAAGATGCGAGCGCCGTGGTAATCATGCTGGGGGACATGCCGTTTATCACCGCCGCGATGATTCGTGCGCTGGTGGCCAAGTTCCGCGGGACCGACACCGCCCTGGTCGTCTCTCGATACGGACACGTCACGGCCCCGCCGACGCTGTTTTCCCGGTCGCTGTTTCCGGAGTTCCGTGTGTCCGACGGGGACGGGTGCGGCAAGGAAGTGGTGAGCCGTTATCGCGATGCGGCGGTCGAAGTCCCCTTACCGGCCAGTGCGATCACCGATTTGGATGTCCCCCGCGACTACGAACGCGTCAAGACACTCCTCGCCATTGGCCCGTGACTGCGGGCTGCGATCCCGGCCCCTCGGGCTCGCATCTGTCTCTCGCTCCTCCGAACGAGTGCTAATGGGCGCGTCGCGAGGCCTGTGGTGCGGCCGGAGTCCGGCTAAGTATTGATTCGATGACCTTTTTTACACATATGTTGGGCGCCCCGGATCTCGTCTCAGGTTCACGCACACGTGCTTGACGGAGGGACGTCATGGAAGACGTCTACAAGACCAAGCGGCAGCTGATCGATGAGATACAGTCGTTGCGCCGGCGGTTGAGCGAAGCGGATGGTGCGACGGTGAGTCACGGATCGGTAGAAGATGATCTTCGCCGGTTTACCACGGCGGTCGACGCCGCGCCGGTTGGCATCACGATCACCGAGACCGACGGCACGATTGTGCACTGTAATCGCGCTGATGCCCGCATGCACGGCTACAGCGTTGACGAGCTGATCGGAAAGAACGCCCGCATCTTTGCGCCGCCCGCGAGCTGGCGGTTTCATACGACCGAGCAACTCGATGAGCGATCCGAGTGGCGCCGCGAGAGTGTCAACGTCCGAAAGGACCGCACCACGTTCCCCGTCGAGTTGTTTTCAGCCGTGGTGCGAAACCGGCTGGGATACGCGATCGGAAAGGTCACACTGTGTGAGGACGCCAGTCTTCAGAGGCGCGCCGAAGAGACGACCCGCAGACGCGACGAGCACATCCGGCTCGTGCTCGAAGCGACCGCTGAAGGCGTGTGGGACTGGAACATTCGCACGGGGGAGGTCGTGTTCAGCGATCAGTGGCTGGAGTCGCTGGGGTACGCTCGCACGGACCTCGAGCCCACGATTCGCACGTGGGAGGAGCTGATTCATCCCGACGACGTCAGGCGCGTGAAGCAGCGGCTTGCGGCGCATCTCGAGGGCCGGACTCCGGTGTATCGGTGCGAGAAGCGTGTCCTTACGAAATCGGGCGAATACCGCTGGAAGCTCGATCGTGGGAAAGTCATTTCACGGGATGAACACGACGATCCGACGCGAATGGTTGGCGTCGATTCCGATATTACCGAGCGCCGCCGATCCGAGGAAGCGAAACGCTACCTCGCCTCCATCGTGGAGTCGTCGGAGGATGCGATCATCGGTCAGTCGCTGAAGGGTGACATCGTCTCGTGGAATGGTGCGGCCCGGCGATTGTTTGGCTATGCGCCAAGTGAAGCCATCGGAAAACACATTACCAGCATCGTGCCGCCGGAGCACCGTGACGAAATCCACCATCTATTAGCGCGCCTCGTTGAGGGGGAAAGGATCGATCGCTACGAGACCAGCGGGTTGCGGAACGATGGGTCACGGATTGACATCACGTTGTCCCTGTCCCCCATCCGGAACGTGACGGGGGGAGTGGGTGGCGTTTCGAGCATCATCCGTGATATCACCGAGCGGAAGGCGACGGCGGAGGCGCTGCAGGTGAGTCAGGAACAGTATCGAGACCTCTTTGAACACAGTCAGGGCTTGCTGTGCACGCACACGCTTGATGGAGTCATCCTTACGTCGAATCCGGCTGGCGCTGAGCTGTTCGGTCTCACGGTCGACCAGATGGTCGGACGGAGGCTCGACGAGTTCCTGGTGCCCTCCGTCCGCAACTTCTTCGGTGACTACTTGGAAGATCTGCGGGTCAACAAGTCCAGTAGCGGGCTGTTACGCGTCAACGGACGTGCCAGTGAGCGGCTGTTGGTGTATCGGAACAGCGTGTGCGAGGGTGCCGACGGTGTGCTGTACGTCATTGGTCATGCGCAGGACATCACGGATCTCAGAAAGGCGGAAGAGGCTGGCCGCGAGTCCGAAGCCAAGTACCGTGCCCTGTTTGAATACGCCACATACGGAATCTATCGAAGTGATATTCACGGACGGTTCCTGACCGTGAACCCGGCGCTCGTTCGGATGCTCGGATATGACTCGGAGGAAGAACTCCTGGCCGTTGACCTGGTGCGTGACGTCTATGCCAGAGCGGACGATCCGGACTTCGTGTTGGAGACGCACGGTGAGGCGGAGCGGGTCGAGGGACTGGAATGTGAGTGGAAGCGAAAAGACGGCACGCTCATCAGGGTCCGTCTGAACGGGCGGCCGGTGCGCGATGTTGACGGGAACATCGAACACTTCGAGGTGTTCGCCGAAGACATCACGAAGCAGTACGCTATCGGGCTTCAGCTGCGGCAGTCCCAGAAAATGGAGGCGATGGGCCAGCTCACGGGTGGAATTGCGCACGACTTCAACAACATTCTCACTGTGATTTTGGCGAGTGCGGACCTGATCGGCTCCGCGCTGCCCAGCGAGCAGCGAGCCCTCCAGGCGGATCTGGCTCAACTCAAGGCCGCTGCGCGGAGCGGAAGCGCAATGACGCGGCGTCTTCTGAGCTTCAGTCGGCGGTCGGTGCTGTCGGTGCAGCCCATCGATCTCTCGGAACTCGTTGAAGATGTTTTCGTAACGCTGCGTCGGTTGCTCCCCGAAACGATTGAATTGCGTTGCTCGAGCCAAAAAGCTCTCCCGACGATTCCGGCGGATGCTGGCGCCGTGGAGCAGATTCTGATGAACCTCGCGACGAACGCACGCGATGCCATGGATGGCAGCGGGGCTATCGAAATCGAGACGACGCGAATCTGGTTTGACGAAGAACACCGCGACCGGTTTGGTTGGGGCGATCCGGGAGAATACCTGTGCCTCACCGTAAGGGACAACGGCAAGGGGATGGATGAAGCGACGCGACGCAAGGTGTTCGAGCCGTTCTTTACCACCAAGGAGGCGGAAAAGGGGACGGGGCTGGGCATGGCGATGGTCTACGGGCTCGTGAAACAGCATGCCGGCTTTGTGCACGTGGAGAGCACGCTCGGGAAAGGGACGGAGGTGTCGGTGTACTTTCCACTCACGCCGGATGACGGGCAGGCGCCCACGGACATTCGAACGGACGCGGAGCTACCGAGTGGCACCGAGACGATTCTGTTCGTCGAAGACGAAGGAGCCATCCGCCGGGCAGCCAAGCGCGTGCTCGAACGGCACGGCTACACGGTGCTCTCCGCCGCCGACGGGGAAGAGGCCCTCAGTCTGTTCCACACCAAGAAACACGAAATTGCATTGGTCGTCTCGGACATCGTTATGCCGAAGCTCAGCGGCATCGAACTGTTCCGGGCGCTGCAGCGCGAGGTGCCGTCCATCAAATTCCTGTGGACCAGCGGATACGCCATCCCGGACGTGCGTGCAACCGTTTCCTTGGACGAATCAGCGGCATTCCTCCAGAAACCGTGGATGCCGGCGGAGTTGGTTGGGCGGGTGCGCGAAGTGCTCGATGGAGTGACGGCGGCCGTCGTGTAGCCTCGCACGGAAGGTTCATCGAATCCTCATTGCAAATTCAGTCGCAGCGCCGAGGCCTCTCGTA
>JBFHWR010000167.1:0-8754 GCA_041599395.1 Gemmatimonadales bacterium
CCGCACAACCACGTTGCTCCTCGTATCGACGTTGACGTTGCAGCCTTGCGAACAGCCAGTACAGATCCCCGGTGTCTTATCCAACTCCCACGCCCGCGCCTTGTGCAAGAAGTCCTTGGAGATCAGTGACCCGACAGGACAGAGATCAACCACATTCCCGGCCCACTCATGGTCCAACCCGCGGTCGCCATGGATCCCGATGACGGCGCGATCACCCCGCTCGCTGACGTTCAACACCGAGTCTTCCGCTACGTGATCCATGAAACGCACGCAGCGCGTGCACAGAATGCACCGATTGGGCACGTACAGGACGTCACCACCGAAATCTTCGACGGGATTGAAACGTTTGGCATAGGTGGGCGTGTAGCGAGTTCGCGCGCGTCCTTCTTGGAAGACATAGTCCTGCAGCTCACACTCACCCGCCTGGTCGCAGATCGGGCAGTCCAACGGATGATTGATCAACAGAAATTCCAGGACACTCTCGCGGGCGCGCTTTGCGTCGTCCGAATACACTCTGACCTGCTGTCCGTCGGCGACGGTAGTGAAGCACCCAATTTGGAGCTTGGGAGCGCCCTCGACGTCAACGAGGCACATCCGGCACACCCCTGCCACGGGAAGGGAGGGATGGTAACAGTAGTGCGGAATGACGATGCCCGCGTGCTTTGCAGCCTCGAGAATCGTGGTCCCCTTGGGAACCGAAACGTCGACACCCTCGATCGTGAGCGTGACCAACTCGTTCTCACTCATTGCGCTCAAGCCACCGCAATCGCGGCGGCTCTCCCTCCCCGGATGTAAGCCTCGAACTCGTCTCGGAACTTCTGAATCCCGCTCACCACAGGAGCCGCACAGGAATCACTCAGGACGCAGATCGTCTTGCCCGTCATCTGATCCGCAAGGTCTAAGAGCACGTCGAGATCGTGCATTTCCCCTTCTCCGGCGAGGATGCGCTCGAGGATTCGGGTCGTCCACGCTGTACCCTCACGGCACTGCGTACACTGCGCGCACGATTCGTGGGCATAAAACCGCGCCAAACGCATCACCTGATAGACCATGTCCGCGCTGTCATCGAACACAATCACGCCGCCCGAGCCGAGCATCGTGCCCGCTTCAACGCATCCTTCGTAGTCGAGCAGGCACGCTTCTGTCTCGTCCCTGTTCAGGATTGGGACGGAGGAGCCGCCCGGAATGCAGGCCTTCAGCGTACGCCCTTCGGGTACGCCGCCACAGAGGTCGTGGATCAACTCGCCAAGCGGGAATCCCATCTCCACCTCATAATTTCCCGGGCGGCGCACATGTCCACACACGCTGAACAACTTCGTGCCGACACTCTTCGGATTCGAACGACAGAGGCCCTTATACCACTCGGGCCCTTTGGCAATGATATGTGGTACCGCGGCCAGCGTTTCGACATTGTTGATCGTCGTCGGCATGCCGAAGACCCCCTCCGCAGCCGGGAACGGCGGCTTGATGCGCGGATTCCCGCGCTTGCCCTCAATCGAGTTCATGAGCGCCGTCTCCTCACCGCAAATGTAGGCGCCCGCCCCCCGGTGGATGTACATGTCGAGTCGCGTACCGGTGCCCATCGCGTTGTCGCCCAGGACGCCATGCTCGTATGCCTCGGCCAACGCCTGTTCCACGATGGTCAGAGGCTCGGTGAACTCGCCGCGCACATAGATGTACGTGATCTCCGCCTGAATCGCGTACTGCGCAATCGCACATCCCTCGATCATCGCATGCGGAGTCCACCGCATGATCTCGCGGTCCTTGAACGTGCCGGGTTCGGATTCATCGGCGTTGCAGCAGAGATAATGCGGGCGCCGTTTTTCCTTCGGCATGAAAGACCATTTCAGCCCAGTCGGGAATCCCGCGCCGCCGCGGCCACGAAGGCCGGATGCCTTCACCAACTCGACCACGTCCCCCGGAGACATCGCCAGCGCTTGCTCGAGCGCCTTGTATCCCCCGCGCCAGATCCAGCCGTCGTACGTACGGGCATCCGGATTGCCAAAATGCTCGCTCAGAACAACGGTTTCATTGGGATGCGACTTATGCGGGTAGCCCATCAGTTGATCTCCACAGCCGCGTTACTCGGCGTCACGAGTACTTGCGCACAAGATCGGGGACGGAGTCCACCGTGACCCCATCGATGAAGTCATCGTTCACAATCACTGGCGTCGCAAAACCGCAGGCCCCGAGACACTCGACCTCGACCACCGTGAATTTTCCATCCGGAGAGGTGGCGCCGAGATCACCGCATCCCGTGTGGTCCAGCAGCGCGTTCATCACGTCCTCGGCGCCACACAGATTGCAAGGGGTCGTGGTACAGACCTGAATGAAGTTCTCGCCCACCGGGTGCTGATGGTACATCGTATAGAACGTGACGACCCCTTTAACGTACGCGGGCGTCACCTCCAATACGTCCGCGACTTCGGCCATCGCCGCATCAGAAATCCAGCCGGTCGTCTCCTGCACAATCCAGAGTGCTGGGAGCAATGCCGCCTGTTTGGTCGGGTAGCGCGTCAGAATCTCATCGAGCCGGGCTTTGCGCTCGCCGACGAAAATCGGCTCGTGCGCTACGCTCTCCACGCCTGCCCCCCCCGCCATGTTAGCGGTCAACCTCGCCCATCACGATGTCCACACTCGCGTTGATGGCGATGAGGTCGGATAAGAGGTGGCCCTCACTCATTTTGGGGAGCGCCGCCAAGTTGATGAAGGACGGGGGTCGAATACGCCACCGCACCGGCTTCGCGGTTCCATCGGAGACGAAGTAGTATCCGAGCTCGCCCTTGCCGTTTTCGATCGGGAAGTACACTTCGCCGACCGGCGCCTCCACACCCTGCATGACCTGTTTGAAATGGAAGATCATCGCCTCCATATCGTTCATCGCCGCCCGCTTGGGAGGCAGGATCACCCGGGGATCGTCCACGTTGATCGGACCGTCCGGCAAGCGGTCGAGCGCCTGCTCCAGGATGCGCGTCGACTGCCGCATTTCCTCGAACCGGCAGAGATACCGATCGTACACGTCACCATGCTCGCCAACCGGCACCTCAAATTCATATGTCTCGTAATCGAGATAAGGACGGTCTTTTCGCACATCGTACGGGACCCCGCTGGCGCGCAGCATCGGACCCGACAAGGAGAAGTCAATCGCTTCCTCCCCAGTCAGCACACCGATCCCCTGCAGTCGGCCGCACCAGATCGCGTTTTTCGTGAGCAAGCGATCGACTTCGTCCAACGTCTTCGGAAAGGTGCGACAAAAGTCGCGTAGCCCCTCCACGAAGCCGTCCGGCACGTCCGCCATCAGCCCACCCACTCGCGTCAGGCTCGTGGTGAGTCGGGCACCGGTCCACGCTTCCTGCAGGTTATAGATCCGTTCCCGTTCTTGAAACGTCCACAGAAACGGCGTGAACGCTCCTACGTCAATCGCTGTCGTCCCCATCCACACCAAATGCGAGATGATGCGGCTCATCTCGCACGCAATCACCCGCAGCACCGTGCACCGCTCCGTGATCGTGATCCCCATCAGCTTTTCCACCGCCAACGCCAACCCCACGTTGTTGGACATGGGCGACAGGTAGTCCGTCCGGTCGGTCAGCGGAACGATCTGATTGTAGTGACGGTACTCGCCGAGCTTTTCAAACCCCGAATGGAGATAGCCAACATGCGGGATGACACGGACGACGACTTCGCCGTCGAGCTCGACCACGAGACGCAACACACCGTGTGTGGCCGGATGTTGCGGCCCGAGATTCAGCAGCATGTGCTCGGAACCGATCCCCCCCACCTCACTTGGCTCTGCGGGTGGCGCCACGCCAACGGGCACGCGGACGGCGCGGCCAGTCGCATCGACACCCGGCGTCGCAACGTCCAGCTCGAGCGTCCGTCGTTCACCCATCTGCGGTCGGTTCCTGTAACTCCGGGACCACATCCCGCTCTCCTCGATCGATCCGCTCGCGCATTTCCCGTGGCAGGTCGTGGTACGCCGCGGCGATCGAGAGTTCCTCCATCGAGTAGTGGGCTTCCGGATTTGCGTTCAACGCCTGGCGGACCTGTTCGGATCGAGAGAACCGACCGCGCAAGGGAAAGTCTTTTCGCAGCGGATACCCCTCGGCATACGTCTCCCACATGAGAATCCGCCGGAGGTCGGGATGCCCCAAGAAGGTGATTCCGAACATGTCGTACACTTCACGCTCCAACCAGTCCGCGCCGCGCCAGATCGGCACCGCCGAGCTGAGTTCCAGCGGGCCGTCCTTCGCGAGCTCCACCTTCACGATCAGCTGCTCCCGTCGGTCGAGCGAAAACAAGATGTACACCACCTCCAGCGCACGCTCGGGATCGCGGTACTCGACGGCAGTGATATCAACCAAAAAATTGTAAACCTGGTCAGGGGTCGTCTTGAGCCAGGCGAGCACGTCACGCACGCGCCCTCCGTCGACATACACGATCGTATCGCCGCAAGAGACCGTCGCGCGTCCGATCGTCTCGCCGAATTCGCGCCGGAGCGCTGAGACCGAGGGGTTCACGAACGGATTACGCCGAACGCGTTTGATGAATGGAGTTTCCGAAGGGTTCCGACAGCTCGTCCACCATGCCCGGGGCGAGCCGCATTCCGCCAGCCTCCAGCGTCCGCTCAGCGCGAAGGGCGGGATCGACCAATGTTTCGGCACGCACCTTCTTCTGCAGCAAGAGAATGCCGTAGAGCAGACCCTCCGGCCGGGGCGGACAACCCGGCACGTACACATCGACGGGAACGACCGTGTCGATGCCTTGGACCATCGCGTAATTGTCGAAGATGCCGCCGGTCGATGCACAGGCGCCCATCGAGATAACCCACTTCGGTTGGGGCATCTGATCGTAGATGCGACGAATGATCGGAGCAAGCTTAAACGGCAACCGGCCCGCACAGATCAACACGTCCGCCTGCCTCGGGGAAAAACTCATCCGCTCCATCCCGAATCGGGCGAGATCGAAGCGGGCCGCAGCCGTCGCCATGAACTCGATCGCACAACACGCCGTCCCAAACGGCATCGGCCAGAGGCTGTTGGAGCGAGCCCAGTTGACCAGGAAGTCCAATCGCGTGGTTATCCAGTTCGGAGAGACCGGGGACACCACCTCCACGCTCTCACTCGACCCGACGGGCTCCTTGGACGCTAATCCCATTCCAGCGCTCCTCTTTTCCACACGTACACGTACCCGACGAAAAGAATCAAGACAAAGACCGCCATTTCGACGAGGCCCAGCAATCCAAGCTGGCGAAACGATGCTCCCCAAGGGATCATGAATACCGCTTCAAGGTCAAACACGATGAACAGCATAGCGACGAGGTAGAACTTCACGCTGAACCGGTCGCGCGTGCTCCCAAGCGGGGTCATTCCAGATTCGTAGGGCATGCCCTTGATTGCCGTCGGACGCTGCGGGGAGATCAACTGTGACAAGACGAGCATCGCCACCGCATTCACGATGACGAAACCAACTAGAATCAAGAGCGGGACGTACTCTCGCAGCATCCTCGTGGGGGCTCGTGAAAAATTTCACGTACTCGCGCGCCTGAAGTTACCATGCGACTCGGGCGAGTGTCAAGCAAGTTCATATAGCGCAACGGCTAACGCGAGCTATCTTTCCCTTCCGTGCGGGCCCGTGGGAGCCGCCCGGGCGGTCCGCGCCGGCCGCATTTGGAGCGAGCGCTCACACGCTTCTGAGGACCATGCATGTCAATCAAATCCGACCGGTGGATTCGCTCGATGGCCGAGCAGCACGGCATGATCGACCCATTCGAGGACTCCCAGGTCCGATCTGGAGTCATCAGTTACGGGGTGTCCTCCTACGGGTACGACATGCGCGTGGCTCCCGAGTTCCGGGTCTTCACCAATGTGCATTCGCCGGTCGTCGACCCGAAGAACTTCGATTCGCGATCCTTTGTGGAGTTCAGCGGCGAGATCTGCATCATTCCCCCGAATTCGTTCGCGCTCGCGCGCTCCGTCGAGTATTTCAGAATCCCGCGAAATGTGCTCACGATTTGCGTCGGCAAAAGCACGTACGCGCGGTGCGGCATCATCACCAACGTCACGCCGTTCGAACCCGAGTGGGAAGGCCACGTCACGCTCGAGATCTCCAACACCACGCCCCTCCCCGCAAAGATCTATAGCGGCGAAGGCATTGCGCAGGTGCTGTTTTTCGAGGCGGACCCCGACGATGTCTGCGAGACCTCGTATGCAGACAAACGGGGAAAGTACCAGGCCCAGCGAGGGGTGACGCTGCCGCGGCTTTGATCTGAAGATTTATGGCACTCGTTCGATGCCCAAAGCACCGCATCCCGTATAACGATGACCGACCGGGAGGATGTCCCGCATGCGAGCGCGAACATGCGGGGGACCACGAGGCCAATGCGATACGAGCGCTTGCGCGAGCTTCGAAAGCGCTCCACTCGCGTGGCGAGGTGGCTGACGAGCCAGTCGATGCACTCCCGGAGGTCCAGCAGTCGGCATCCAACGCGCTGCGCGCACGGCTCATGCGCTCCTGGACGCGGCTACCATCACGCAGCCGGCTGGTGTGGCTTGCTGCCGTAGGCGTCGGCCTCGTCACCGCGGCGCTTGTTTGGATGACGGGCGGACCGCGGTTTGTTGCGGCTGTATCTCCGCCCAATCCGCAATCGGATGCGCGTCCGCTGTCGGTCGAGCCCAACATGCCGATCCAGGTCGCGTTTTCGGTGCTTGGAGTTCGACAGCCACGACCCCACCCAATTGCCAACCGGCTGGCGCGTTACGAGTACGGATCGGACCTCATCGTGGATGCGCTGAATGATGTCGTCTATGCGATGACAATCGCCGTGCCCGGCCGGAGCTGGCGCGGACTGCAGGTGGGGCTGCCCGAGCGAACCGCCGAGGGTACGCTCGCCTTGCTCGGTCCTCTCATCGTCGCGGAGTCGGAAGACGGAGGCCCGGCACGCACAATCCAAGGCTACGAATCGTATCCCTCGGTGGACCAGCGCCCGGTCAGCGTCCGGAAGGTGGAGGTACGGCCGCCCAACGGATGCATCGATGTGCTCGTCGACATCCGACCGCGGGTGATAGGCCTGTTGTTGGACGGAGAGGATCGACTCGCGGTCGTCGCGAAGCGAGGCGAAACGCCCGAGCTAGTGGTGACGAGAATTCACGTGGTGAGTCGATCCTTGCCAAGCGTGGATTCTGGAGAGATCGTGTGTTAGGACGCCGCGCGCTACGTCGCGCCTCACTTGCACGGGGGGTACCATGACAACCGAATCCGATCCAGCCAAGGGACCCATCTGGCTTGCACTCCGAGTGCTGGATGAACCGACGACCGTGTTTCGCGAACTGGCCGCGCGTCCTCGGGCACTCGTTCCGATCGTGCTGCTGGTGGCGGTCGCCATCTTCACCGCATTTGCAACACCTGCCGAGACGTTGCGCGAGCAGACGCGCGTCCAAATAGAACAGTTTCGCCAGGGCGGACAGCTGACCGAAGAGCAATTCAACGAACGCATCGAAGGCGCCGCGTCACCCAGGGGCCGCGCCATGATCCTCGGATTCGGCTCCGTAATCGGACTGGTCTCGCTCGTGATTGTCTCCTTGGTACTCATGTTCATCTTTGGCACCACGAGCGGTACTACCGTCAGTTTCAAGGAAGAACTCGCGATCGTCGCCCACGCCTGGGTACCCGTGTATCTCGGTTCAATCCTGGTCGTGCTTTTGGCGATATTCGCCGGACTGCACCAGCTGCAGTTGTCGCTCGGGTTCTTGTTTGACTCGGAATCAAACCCGTTTCTCTTCCGGTTTGCGAGCCAAATCACGCTGTTCGGCGCGTGGAGCATGTTCCTCGTCGCGCTCGGAAACCAGATCAAAACCAATTGGAAAGGCATCGCGGGACCGCTCATGATTGTGGGCGGACTCTGGTTGCTTGTGAAACTCGGATTTGCCGCGCTCGGAGGATTGGCAGGGGGCTGACCCCGGTCGGCGGAGTCGGCGACCTCGAGGCTTCTTCGTAACCGGGATCAAGGGCGGACGACAAACAGGAGGCGCTGGAGCACGCGGCCGGCCTGATCGCGGATTTCAACTCGCCAGTTCCCGCGCCACTCTGGCGGAATCTCCTTCGAGCTGAACGTACGCCACGGGGATCCTCGTATCTCCAGTCGTACGGGCCACTCGTCCTCCCCGTGCATCCAGACGTGCGAGATTGTTTGTCCAGTGGCACCGGTCACCCGGGACCACAGCCACACCGTTCCCACATCTGCCTGGAAGACCGACCCCGTGTCGACCGGCATCCGGTCGTGGATGGACCGCGCCAAGACGGCCTCCACCGCGATTGGGGTTTCCTGGGCGAGCACCGAGGGCGGCCCTGCCAACCCCGTCGGCAGGCTGCCCAGCAGCACGCCGAGCGCGACGCGGAGACGCATCAGCGATCGTCCAATGCCCCGCCCGTTGCGGCGGCCTCTCGTTTGGCCTGTTCGACCATCAGCGCGACATCAGCGAGGAGGCGTTTGGCATCGTAGATGATGCCGTCCTTGATCGTGTACTTCACCCCACCCGCTCGAACCGGTTGCCCTTCGTCGCCGAGTTTCAAGGTTCCAGTGCCATAGAGCACCTTCAGGTTGTGAACCGGGTTTTCGTCGATCAGGACCAAATCGGCAAGGAGTCCCGGACGAATGAGTCCCATCTGAATGGGCGTTCCTTTTGGTTCATGCAGCGTCTCCGCCCCGCACAACGTAGCGGCGCGAATGACCTCGAGAGGATGAAACCCTGCCAC
>JBFHWR010000168.1:0-8679 GCA_041599395.1 Gemmatimonadales bacterium
CCCATCGCACCACACCGTGGATCAGAAAAAAACGCCCGAGCAGATTCGGTGGGCGGTGCAGACAGCCGGGGACGCGGACCTCATGGTGGTTGACCTCCTGCCCGTGTTACGAGGCACCGGGCTCGCGCTCGAAGATCTGTACCTCCTCCCACACGACGGGCATCCGTCGCCAACGGGATACCGTATTGCGGGACGCGCTATTGCAAAGGCACTTCGAGAACACGAAACGTTGGCGTCACGGTGTCGTGGTGGGGTTGCGGACTGCGAAGACTGCCCGACTGAAACCGGGCCGTGAGCCGCTCCGGGTAAACCGGCCCCTTCGCGCTGTGTCTCAACGCGACGTGGCCAAGCCGGCATCGTGGGTGGAAGCAACGGCGCGGACCAATTCGTCAACACATCGGTCAATGCGGGTGTAGCTCTCTTCGAACGCGGCGATGGGTCGCTCCACCGGATCGCGGATCGTCCGCGAATCAATGGGTTGCGGGTCGAAATCGCCGAGCAGAGCGACTTCATGTCTCATTCGCCCAAAAGGCTTGCAGATTGCGTCCCGCTGGCGGGTGTCCATCACGAGGATGAAGTCGGCCTCCGCCACCAGGTCTCTGGTGAGGAGCTGGGAGCGGTGGGCTGACAGATCGACGCCTCGGCGATGGGCAACGGTGAGGGCGTGTGCGGGTGGGCGTCGGTTGGGAATCGCGAACCCAGCGGACGTGACGTGCGCCTGGTCTATGCCGTGGTTCGACAGCAGCCCGCGGAGCCTGCCCGCCGCGTAAGGGCTCCGGCAGATGTTGCCGTGACAAACGACGAGTATCCGCGGGGAAGTTCCCAGTCCCCGAGCCGCCTTGCAGACGGCCCGTCTGCGGGCGGCGTGCAGCAACCGGTCCGGGGTGTGGCGAACCGCTCGTGCCAGTGTCCGAAGACGGAGCCTGATAGTGCGAGACTCATCGTCTGAGGAGGGAGGGGGCTGGGGGGGGTCTGACATGGATATTGCGCGCTGAAAGATTTGGGCCACTGGTGACTGGGCGACGGGCACGTTTCGGGTGACGTATTCTACCCATCGGCGATCGTGCGGTGCACCTTGGTCACCCGAATCGTGGATCGGGGCGCTGGAGGGACGGCGTCCGTTGCTTTGGGCTAACCGATTGCTGTCGAGAAGGTTATGTGGTTGCAATGGGGCGTGACGCCAACGGACCGGGCGGGAGGGCCCGCGGCCGGCGGCTTCGGCGTGGAAGTTGCAGCCTGGTTGGCGCGGAATCCTTGTAAGCGAACTCATCGGCACGTGAGGCTCCGAGAGGTATGAGATCCAGGCGCGGACGCTCGGCGGCGCAACCCACTCGGGCGGGGGGGTCGAACCCGTTTCGGTTGGTCCTGATGGCGCTGATCGTCATCACGGTCAGCCGCTTCCATCAACACTTCCCGGCTCTCACCGCCGCCCGTCCGGCGCTGCTGCTCGCCGTGGGCGCCGCGGGGTTCGCGATGCTCAATCCGCGAGCCATTCAAATCAAGAACTGGACTCGCGAGTGGCCCATGCGGTTGGTTATCGGACTCGCGATCTTGGCGTGCTTCTCGGTGCTGTTTGGCATCTCGCAAGGGAGGGCCGGGAAGTTCTTTCTCGAGAGCTACTCGAAGGTCCTGATCAGCGCGTTTCTCGTGGCGGGCGCAATTCGGGTCGCCAAGGACCTCAAGCAATTCGTGTGGGCGTTCGTCATTGGGAGCGGCATCCTGAGTTTCCTGGCGCTCTTCGTGTTCAAGCCGGAGCCCACGCAGACCGGCCTCGTGAGGCTGGGTCACGGGTACACGTACGACGCCAACGACATCGGCTGTGTGCTCGCGGTCGGATTGCCGTTGACGCTGCTCACCCTGCAGACGTCGCGGACGCGCGGCAAGATCCTGAGCGTCCTCATCCTGGTGGCGACCGGCATGACGTTCGCCATTTCCGGATCCCGCGGTGGGTTCGTGGGACTCGTGGCGATCTGTGGGTGGCTGTTGATCATGCTGCGCGAAGTGTCGGTGCTCAAGCGCGTGGGGTTCATTTTGGTGGTTGGCATTGCGCTCGCCGTGAAGGCCCCCGAGGGCTACTGGAAACAGATGCAGACCATCACCAAGCCTACGGCCGACTATAACTGGTCGTCCAAGGACGGCCGAAAGCAGGTGGCGTTACGGGGCCTCCAGTATGCCATGGACTATCCGGTGTTTGGCATCGGCGTGAGCAACTTTCCCATGGCCGAGGGCACCATCTCCGAAAAAGCGCGGCGCCATGTCGTGGGAACCGGGATCAGATGGACGGCCGCCCATAACACGCACGTCGAGGTGACGGCCGAAATGGGGTTTCCCGGTCTGGTGCTCTGGGTGTTCCTTTTGGTGGGTGGTGTGGTTTCGATGGTCCGACTCCGGTCGCGACTTCCGCGAGGGTGGGCGCGCGGAAACGAGGATCAGCGCTTCGTCTATTGGTCCACCGTGTATCTGCCGGTGGCGGTCCTGGGATTTGCCGTGACGGCCACGTTCGTCTCGTTCGCCTACGCCGACCCAGTGTACCTACTGGCCGCGTACCTGACTGGCGTGCAGGCATCGGCCCGGGCATTGGGTGTCGGCGCACGCGCTGCAGTCGTGGCGCCCGGAGGACGAAGGGCCCGAGCTGGCCGCCGGGCGGGGCTGGGCCCGGCGCAAGGAATTCCCAGCACGCTCTGATCCACCGTATGCGCGCGACGGTCAAGCGGATTGCCGAGCGGCTTCTGTTGCACGCCGGCCCGGCGCACGTCGCACGTGTGCTGCATCGCGGCCGTTCGCTCGTGCTCGCGTACCACAACATCGTTCCGGATGGCGAAGCGCCGTTCGGCGATCGCAGCCTCCATCTCCCCCGTCACCAGTTCGCGCGCCACCTAGACCTCCTGGAGGCCACGCACGACATCGTGTCGTTGCCGGAGTTGATTCATCGCCCGCCGCAAAACGGCAAACCCCGGGCGGCAATCACGTTTGATGATGCGTACCGAGGCGCCGTTACGGAGGGGGTGGCCGAGTTATCCGCGCGCGGGCTCCCGGCGACGATCTTCGTCGCCCCCGCGTTCGTGGGAGGAAAATCGTTCTGGTGGGACGCGCTTGCAGATCCGGAGCATGGTGCCGTGCGCGAGGACATCCGCCGGCGCGGGCTCGAGGTATACTGCGGGCAGGACGCCAGGATTCGTGAGTGGGCGGAGACGCAATCAATGGCGTTGCGCTCTCCGCCCGAGCACGCGGTCGCGGCTACTGAACGCGAACTTCGGGACGCGTGCGTCCGTCCGGAGATTTCATTGGCCTCGCACACCTGGAGTCATCCGAACCTCGCGCGACTTTCCGGTGAGGAGGTCGAGGTGGAACTTCGCGAGTCGCTTGAATGGCTGCGCGCCCGCTTCGCCTGCGTGATTCCCTGGTTGACGTATCCGTATGGTCTGTGTTCGCGACGCGCCCAACAGGTGGCGGCGGACGTGGGGTACGAGGCGGCGCTGTTGGTGGCGGGTGGGTGGGTACCGCGCCCCGTGTCTGCGCGGCACGCGCTGCCGCGCTTGAACGTGCCGGCCAGCATGTCCACCGACGGTCTTGCCCTTCGCCTTGCCGGCCTATCGCTCCGTTGAGCGGCGGGCGGCTGCCTGACGGCGGCAAGACCCTCGCGCGTTGACGGGTCCCCGAGCGCTACGCCGCACCCCGTATCTCAGTGCCGTTTCCGGTCTCAACACGGGTGCTGAGTGGTGACGCCATGTCTGCGCCGGCCGGGAGTTCGAGCAGTTCCAGGATCGTCGGGGCGACCTGTAACAGGGGCACTTCGTCTTCCCGTACGGCATGCAGCCGCTCCGGGGTGCGGATCCAAAGCACTCCGTGGGGATGGTGCATTCCGCTCTTGATGCCACCGGCCGCGTAAAAGATCTCCTCGAAAGACGCTTCGTTGCCGCTCATCTCGGACCTGACGATCGTTCCCGCGGGCACCTGGCGATGGACCTGACAGCCGCACAGTACGTCCGCACCTTTCCGTACGGCGGCCATCACCTCTTCTTCTCCAATTTTCAGTGCCAGCAAACGCGATTGTGCATCCTTCGCGTCGTCCTCGTTGGAGAATTGAACGTGAAACTCTTCGGACATCACGGGAGAAACCGTTCCCTCGCCCGTCACACCCGCCAGCGCGAGAAGTTTCCCGAAGTCCTTGGGCCGGTAGAAGGACTTGCCGCCGCCCTCGTCGTAAACCGTACACGCCTGCTGGCTGAGGGCCGTACACAGGATGAGTGTCGTGTCGGCGCCGGCGAGATCCAGCGCGTTCCCCAGGATTTTGTCCATCTCGCGGTAGCCGTACAACACCGCGTCTGCGTATTCGGCCTGTTCTTCGTCGGTGGGCCTGATTGTGAAGGGTTCTGGTTGCATGTTGCGCCAGTGCTTGTGCTGCAAGTGCGCCGTGCTATTCAAGAAGAACGTAGAAAACTGTGGCCGATGCTTTCGGAAGTACCAGCGGAAAACGTCCCACTGGAGCCTGTCGAGGATCGCCACCCGTTTCCAGTGCCCTCGTGTTCCCATGCGCTCGCCGGCAATCTGCCGGGCGATGGTCACACCGGTGCCGAGGGAGAGTCCGTGTCCCAGCATGAAGCGCAGGAATCGGAGATTCTGCGTCAGACCCGCAGTTTGGTCCTCATTGGTGTGTTCCTGGACGTTCTGACGCACGAACGCGTAATACGGGCTGAGTGAAGCCGGATATGGCTCTGTTCCCGCAGACCATGGGTCCGGGAGGACGAATCCGTTCAGGTTGTCCTGGTAGCCTACGTTCATACTTCCACAGATCCACACGCGTTGACCCGCGTCAGACGCGTAATCCCAGATCCGCTTCTTTTTCAGAAGGTGTCCTTCGCCCAACTTGTGTACGCCGTGATCCGCCAATGACAGCCCGGTATGCACGGTGACCCACTGAACCCACGGGTTGAGGTTGGTGCCCGATTCCTCGGCGTCGGTCGTATACACCAAGGACTCGTCGTAGAATCTCTTGAAGTTGGGGAGGTGGCCCTCGCGAGAGAATTGCTCGATGAGGGTTGGGGTGAGCTCATTGAACTCGAGCAGAATCACGGATCGCTCCGATTTCATGAAGACCTCCTGGGGCCCTTTCCACGTTTGGAACGTGTGTTGTGGGTACGCGCTGGGAATGGTGGGTGGGAATCGTGGTGCAAAAACCATGCTCAACAACGAGTGGACACGAGCGGGTTCGCACGGACGTCGGACGGCCACGCCGGAGGGATTTGCGAGATTACGTGTCCTATCTCACCGCTTTGGACCTCGAGTGCTCAGACGGCCGTCTGCGCGCGGGTGCCTTTTCGATACAGGCTCTCGTATGCATCCACCATCGCATCCAGGCTGAACATCGCGTCGGCGCGCTGACGCGCTGCAACGCCCAGTCGTGTCCGCGTTTGGGGTTCGGCCAACAGCGTGCGGAGCGCCGAGGCGAGGGCTCGGGACTCTCCGGGTGGAGTGAGCAATGCCTCTGAACCGTCGCCAACCACTTCGGGAATGCCCCCGATGGCAGAGGCGATGATGGGCTTGGAAGCGAACATCGCCTCGAGCAGCGCGAGGGGAAGGCCCTCCGACAGAGAAGGCATCACGAACACGTCTGCGGCACTCAACACATCACCGATGTCCTCGCGAGCACCCAGCAAGTGAACCCTGTCGCCGATCCCGGACTCGCGGGCCAGCGTCCGCAGCGATTCCTCCTCCTCACCGCGGCCGGCGATAGCAAGCCGCCATTGCTGCGACGCGGCATCCCGAGATAGTTGGGACAGCGCGTCCAGCAGCACCCGGTGGCCTTTCACCGGATAGAGATTGCCCACCGCGAGAATGAGTAGCTCATCCGCCTGAACTTGCAGTTCGCGTCTGACGCGCGTGGGCTCCCCCTCGAGCGGCTGGATGCCGTTCGCGATCAGCGTGATCGCGTCGTCATCGACGCCCAGCGATTGGACGAGATCGCGTTGCGTTGCGCCGGACACTGCAACGACGGCAGCGCTGTTTCGGATTGCCCAACGCAATGCCGCTCGGCGCCGCCAGCGCTGCTTGAATCGCCCGCCACCGTGCATGGTCACGATGTGCGGCACACGGAGGTACGACGTAGCCGCCGCCCCGTAGACCGCCATGGTGAATTCGTGACTATGGACGACGTCGATGTGACGGTCACGCAGCAGCCTGACCAAGCGGGTTACACACCGGGGGTCGATCGCCGAGCGCAAGGCGAACGTTGCCGTTTCAAATCCCACCGCCTCGAGCTGGGCCGCGAGCCACCCGCACCCGTGCGCAGGTCCTACGGGGAGAACCCGATGGCCTCGACGCCGCAACTCTTCAGCCGTCTGAATCAAGAGACGCTCCGCGCCTCCCGGGCCGTCCGACTCGATCAGCAGGGCGATCGACAACGAGTCAGCCGAAGCGACCATTAGCGGCGGATCCCACGTTTGATCGCATGCAGGACTCGCAGCCCCCACACCGGAACCAGGCTTGCCGCGTAGATCCCCACGGAACGCAGTGACTTCTTCCCGCCCAGCGACCAGGCTTCCCGGATCGTGGCACGGGCACCGCGCCGATCGAGGGTGGACAGGTTGGCATAGGCGAGGCGCATCAAGAGGCGCGCTTTGCCCTCGCGCTGAGCGCGGGATGTACGCTCCGGGAGGGGCACTCTGAGCCGTGCAGCCTGCTCATTACTCGTCAGCGCGCATCGAATCAGCCGTATCGTATTCTCGGCGGACGTCATCGCCCCGTCGTCACCATAGCGGTAGTGCACCAGGGGTGTCATCACCACCGCCACGGGACTCATCGCCGAGATGCGATGGAAGAACTCGGTTTCCTCGCCGAACCGAAAGGCTTCATCGAATCCTCCGGTTGCTTCGAAGGTAGATCGATGGACCAGCGCAGAGGATGGAAGAGCCACGTTGCCGTGGACCAGCAGCTCAAACGCGTCTCCGGCGAACACGCGATGTGTCTCCTCGCCAACTACGACGCTCCGCTCGTCCAGGTATTGCGGAAAGAACTCGTTGGCGGTGGTGGCGAGGTCGTTGAACACGGGAAAGACTCTCTCGAAACCCTGTTGGCCGGGAATGCGATGCCCGCTGCCATCAATGACTTCACATCCGGTAATGCACCAACGCGCAGAGGGGATTGCCGCCACGACCGCGAGCTGGACTTCGAGTTTCTTGACCTCCCACGTGTCGTCCGAATCGGCGAATGCAAGCCATTCACCACTCGCTTCTTTGGCGCCACGATTCCGGGCGGCCGCCACGCCGGCGTTCTCCTGGCGGATGTAGCGGACAGGCGCCGAAAAATTGGCGCATACGGATTCCGTCGCGTCAGTCGATCCGTCATCCACGATGATGATTTCCGCAGGCGACGCGCCCTGACGAAGCAACGACTCCACGGTTTCGGGAATCCGCGTCGCCCGGTTGTACGCAGGAACGATGACTGACACGGTAGTCATCGTTGACGGGTGCTCTCCGCGTGCTCAGGGGTGTCGTGGGCCGACGAGGGTCCCTGCTTGCCAAGCGCCGCCCGAATCCACATGCGTGTCTCCCGCAGGAACGGCCGCATATCGCTGAACCTCAATACCTCGGTACAATCGCGCCGTCGTATCATGAAAAACTCTAGAACTGCTCGTAAGCGGGTCACCGCGTTTGGTGGCAAATCGAGTTGTGCAGCGGACCGACGGAGCCGCGTGATCAGATGGTCGACGTCACCCCACAGCCAGCGACTCCGGGTTCCGGGACGCCCCTCGAGCACCGGCATTGGCGCCTCGCCCAAGGCCGCCTGCACGAGTAGCCGCGGAAAATCCACGCCAGCATCGATTGCCAGCTGGAGCGAGCCCCAGAACCGTCCATTGATCTCCATGAGACACGGCTCCCCTGTCGCTTCGTCGACTTTGTACTCGACCATCGCGACACCCTGCCAGTCCAGATGCTCCAGCAGGTTGACCGATCGCTGAACGAGGCCTGGATCCGGCAATAGACTTTCGCGATACACGCTCACTCCGCCCGCAGGCGGCTTTTCCCGGATCCGCCGATGCGCGAAGACGCCCAGAACGTCTTGCTTCCAGCGCAACACGAAGATCCCGATTCCCGGCCCAACGACCCGGCGCTGCAGCAGCACCGGGAATGCTCCCGCCGGGAGGCGCGCAAGGCGGCGCGCCAACTCCTCGCGATCGGCGGCGTATTGCACGGACGTCTTGAAGGCGCCGTTTGTTCCGGCTGCCACCGATTTGCTGGGCTTGATGACTACGGGGTACGCGAGGCCACCGCCGTCATCCGGGCATTCGTCGGGCTGCGCGAGCATTCGTTGCGTCGGAGTGGGGATACCAAGTCCATGCGCGATGCTGAGCAGGCAGGCCTTGTCCGAGACCACGCGAAACGTCTCCGCAGATGGAAATGGTACGGTGA
This sequence comes from Gemmatimonadales bacterium, assembly GCA_041599395.1. GTDB lineage: Bacteria > Gemmatimonadota > Gemmatimonadetes > Gemmatimonadales > GWC2-71-9 > JBFHWR01. The sequence continues at coordinate 8,409 of JBFHWR010000168.1, forward strand.
CGCGGTCAAACCGGTCCCGGGCCGGCAGTACGGCGCGGAGCGCCGCTTCGCTGATCGGGATGAGAACGGAAATGCGCCACCGGCGCGTCAACTCGTGGACGCCGTGCAGGAAACGGTCGGGGTCAATCAGCGGGCTGGCGACGGCTGCCTCAGCCCTCGCATAGCGAGAGGCTCCTGCGAGCGAGCTGGCGGCAGAAGCGCACACGTAGACCGAGTAGCCCGCACGGCCCAGTGAGCGCACCACTGCGAGGGCCGACCGTTCTTCACCATC
>JBFHWR010000169.1:0-8670 GCA_041599395.1 Gemmatimonadales bacterium
ATCCGATGCGATGTCAGGATGATCAGGTCAGTCGCATTGTCGCGGGCGTAGCGAACGATCTCTGGCGCCCTCTTGCCATAACACACCTGTCCCGTGAAGGCGATCTGCGCCATTCGCAGCGGCTCGGCGAGTTTCTCCAGGCGGTCAGTGGCGGTCTCCTCGAGGCGCATATAGAAGTCTTCCAATTCGTCGAAGGGCACGTCGAGCGTCTCGAGGATGTGGAGCAGAGTAACTTCGGCCCGCCCGCCTGCGGCGAGGTCGCGGGCAAGCTCAATGGCCGGGATGTTCTTGTCCGTGAGATCGACCGGCACCAGGATCTTCCGAAACATCATCTCCCACTTCCAGTAAAGGGTTGTCTCATGCGGACCGGCAATCGTGACCCGGTGCGACGTCGTTGCCGGGGTGCTTCAGCGTCCCATTACCAGGATTCGTTGATGCCCCGCGCGACGTGATCCGCGATCGCCATGATCGTGATCATGGGGTTGACGCCGCTCGACGTGGGGAATGCGCTTCCATCAGCCACGAACAAGCCGCGCACGCCGTACACCTGGCCTGACTCCTGCACGACCGCCCGCTTGGGATTGGCGCCCATCGCGGCGCTCGCCATCTGATGAAAGGTGATGTACGACATGCGAGCGTGGCGGTAGCCACGGCTGTCTGTTGCGCTGACGAACTGTTCAAACCAACTGGCGCCATCGGTCGCGATACGGACCGGTGGGGTCTGCAGCGAATGGACGTGCGTCGCGCCGGCGGCCGCCAAGATGCGAGCGGCTCCGTGCAGGGCCGCGCGCAGATGTGCGACATCGTACGCCGACAGCTCGTAATCGACCCGCGGATGCCCCCGACGGGTGACCTGCACCCGGCCGGCATCCCGATCGCGCAGCAGGACGCCCACCACTCCGGTGTGCGCGAGCCGCTCCACCGCCTCCCGATAGCGTCGCGCGCCGTCCCATCCGTACGCACTGGCGGGCAACGCGAAGTGAATCGGCGCCGTTTCGAACTTCGCTCCGTACCCAGCGTCTTGATCGGCAAACTGGTCCGAGTATCGCGTTTGCAGCGATCCGCCCCATGGCTCGATACGATCGGGGAACAGGCCGATCAGGCCGGTCGCGGGATGCAATCGCAGACCGCGTCCAATATTCGGGTTGTTGACCCCGGACCGGAGGAGCAGGGCAGGGGTGCAGATTGCCCCGCACGCCACCACGACGACCGGAGCGCGTACGGTGAGCCGATGCGTGGTTCCGTCACGTGCCGTCACCGTCGCGATGACGCCGTGTACACGCCCTCGTTCCGTAAGCACGCGATCGACGTGACATCGCGCGACGAGGCGGGCGCCACCCGCCAGTGCGTCCCGCAGATAGGTCCGCTCGGTGGAGTTCTTGGAACCGTGACGGCAACCGTATCCGCAGTATCCGCACTCCAACCCCTCCCGGCAGTTCGTCACGTTCCGCGGAATCTGATCGACGTGCCACCCGAGTGCGTTGCACCCGTGTTCGAGAATGGCGTCCCGAGGGCCCGGCGTGGACCAGCACGTTCCCACGTTGAGCCGGTCGTTCACTCTGGCGAATGACGCCGCAAACCGGCTGCTCGAGAACAGCGCAAGGCCCGAGATGGCGTCCCATTCGGCTCGGGTCGTGTCCGGCAGCGGGAAACTCGCCGTGTAGTTCACGGTGGTTCCGCCGCCGACACAGCTGCCCGCGAGAATGGGCATCGACCCGGTCCGCGTCATCATCAGGCCGCCGCCGAGATAGAGTGCACCCAGCATCTCGCCTTCAACCTGGGTCATCCGTCGCGCGTCGGTGTTGTCGCCCTTTTCGAGCACCACGACGCTGCGCCCGCCCGCCGTCAACACGCCCGCCGCCACACCGCCGCCGGCGCCGGAACCGACCACGACGACGTCGCAGTCGAGCTCGGTAACACGGTCGATCGGGAGCGTGTGAAGGGGCTGCAGAGGCTCTTCGCGTGGTGGCGGAAGCGGGCCGGGGTACCCAACGGCGCGCCACGCGGGATGGGTTCTGTCTTCTGTTGGCCAGCAGTAATGCGAGAGACAAATGAGGCGTTTCAACGCCTGGAATCCGACGCGCCGTAACTGCACCGATGAACGAGCCCAGCTCTCCAGCACGCGTTCGCGCGCGCCGGCATCCAACGACGCAAACGTCCTCGGCTTTCCGGTTGCCACGAGATTCGCCGCGCGGGATCCGATGACTGACAACAAAACGCCCAACTGTCGTCGGTCGCGAACATCGTCGATCGAGTCGATCAGCCGCTCGACGCGGGACAACACGGCCGTTTGCTGGTCGCTTCTATCCGGAGAACGCTCGATGAGCGTCGCATACACCGCGGCGAGCGTGGCGCGTTGCTGGTCAGACAATCCGCGTGCCGTCAAATCGCGCCTCAGTGGTTGGAAAGGTGGTAGGTGTTAGGTGATAGGTGACTGTTTTACCGATTATGGAATTCCCCGTACGCCCCAACACCCAACACCCAACACCTAACACCTAACCCCTATCAACGGCCAGGACTCATCGCAGGGCGCCGAATGGTTCGTGGGGTTTGTCGCCTATGTGGGATCCCATCACGCAGAGGCATCCGTCCCACGTGAGATCCACGTACGCGATTGCGTCTTCTTGTCGGGTCCAGGTCAATTGCGCGCTGAGCTGTGCGGTTCCGCCCGTTCGGTAGGAGAACGGGACGATCTGGTTGGCCTCGACGATCTCATCGACGATTGGCGGGTAGCCCCGCTCCGGCGGACGAACGAGGTCAACGAGTCGGATGCGCCACTTGCCTTCCCGTGGGGTTCGAATCCTGATCTCCCCGGAGAACTTCCAGGTGGCAGTCGGCACGCGGGGGCTCTGATAGGACCATTGGCCGTCGCGGACCCGGAGGTACAGGGTCTCGCTGCCACCGTCGAGCCACCGCATGATTTCGCTGAGCCGCTGAGCAGACAGCGGCGCAACCACTCCTCCGCTGAGCGCCAGGCCCACAACGATTGCACGCGTATACGTCGTCAGAGTCATCATTCGTAAGCTAATCTGCACCGGCGACATGTCCTGGTACCACCGCACACTGTTACCAACAGGTCACCCGACGGTTCCACCGACTCTTCGTGTCCACGGTCCGGCGGCCGCTGGTCCGGATGATGTAAGATATTATTTCACAATGTATTAGATCCTGGTTGCCAAGACGCCCTTGACAGGCGTGTACAATATGTGACTATTTAGTCACATGTTGTCTGATACAGCCGCTCCGGTTGATGACCTGTTGCCAGTCTGGCGCGCCCTGGCCGATCCCACGCGCCGGGCCATCCTGGATCTGCTGCGTCAGCGTCCCATGACCACCGGTGAACTGGCGAGCCGCTTCGCCATGAGCCGATTCGGCGTCATGAAACACCTGCAGATCCTGGTGGACGGTGGGTTGGCGTACGGTCGCCGCCGGGGACGGGAACGGTGGAACCACCTCAACCCGGTTCCGATTCAATCCATCTATCGACGGTGGATCCGCCCGTTCGAGCAGGCCCCCGCAGACGCGCTGCTCGACATCAAGCGCCTGGCCGAGCACGACGTTGCCGGACAATCAACGACACAACCGACGGAGGACGTAATGTCATCGAGTTCCAAGGCAGCCGAACAGGTAGAGAGCGAGTTCCGGACGATAGACGTACAACTCGAGCTGCAGATTGATGCGCCGAGTGAGCGTGTCTGGCGCGCGTTGACGAGCGACATCAGGAGGTGGTGGCCCAAACCGTTTTATGTCGCGCCGACACCCCGAGCGTTTGTGTTGGAAGCCCATGTGGGTGGGCGCGTATATGAGGATTGGGGCGACGGGCAGGGCATGCTGTTCGCGACCATCAGCGCCATCCGCCACGGAGAGATGTTGCAGTGGGTAGGTGACATGGGTCCCGATTACGGCGGGCCTGCTCGTACGATTACGACCTTTACGTTGGAGTCGAACCGGAAGGGAACGCTGTTGAAGTTCCGCGACACGCCGTTTGGAACACTTGGGGACGGGGTCATGGTTGGTCTCCAGAAGGGATGGACGTTCCTTCTGGAAGGGTGTCTGAAGCCGTATCTGGAACACGGCACGCTTCCGGAGCGGCCCGATACGGTGGAGGCGTAACCCGCAGTTCGGCAGGTGGGTGCTGGGTCGTAGGTCCGCCACCTCCCGTCGCTAGATCGTCATGAACTCGCAGGCGATGCCAAGCGCCGCCACCTGTTCCGTGATCTCTCGCTCGTACAGCGGGTTGGTGATGACGATGATGTCCGGCTGGTACTGCTGTAAGAACTCCGGCGCCACGATTTGATGTCCCGACCCGCCAATGTACTGGCCCTGGCGATTCGGGTTGATATCGACGACGTAGCGAATGGCGTCGGTGTTGTCCAATGCATTGAGGAAGCTCGTTCCCTTCCCGCCGGATCCCCACACCACGGCTTTCGTCTTGGTCCGCGCGAATTCGTTCAGGTGGCGCTGCCACAGGGCCATCGATTCGGCGTGATGGTCTGCAAACGCGGTGATCACAGACGGTATGGGACGGAGGTTCGCGACCTGCGAGGACGGCGTTTCGGTCTCGGGAGTCGGCATCACTTCGGCGAAGAGGTATTGGTCGCCCTCGTAGCAGGTCCCGGCCTCCAGCACCTCGAACCCCGCCCGCTCGAACAGATACGTAAAGCTGTCCAGACCGAAGTAGTTGCACTGCTCGTAATGAATGCTCCACGTCTCGTTCTGCTCGAAGGCGCGGAACGCGTTGAAGATCTCGAAATACATCGCCGGCCGGCGTGTGCCGAGGATGCGTTTCAGGTCCTCGAGGAAGGCAACCGGCTGAGGCATGTCTTCGAGGACGGACAGACAACAGATGAAGTCCGGCTCGAGATCGGCACGCTGCGCCGTATAGTAATCCGGGACGAGCTGCACGGAGCCCCGCCCAATCTGTTCGATGCTCTCTCCGGGGAGCGTGGGGTCGAACCCGATGCAATTGTTGCCGCCGAGCTCACATAGCAGGGTGAGGAACTCGCCGCGGCCGCAGCCAATCTCCACAATCGTCTTGTTGCGCAGCCCGTAACGATCGATCAGACGTGTCGCCACCCCGTGCTGAAATGTCGTGAAGACATTCGAGTAGACGAGCGATGCCTCATATCCCGGCTGAAAGGATACCTTCGAGCCGTCGTAAATTCGATTGAAACCGAAGCCGCAGCTGCGGCAGTAAGACAACACCACGTCGCCAAGCCGCGCCTGTTTGGCCTGCTCGGCGGCGTCCCAGAGGCGGCACGTGTCCACTGGCACGCCGTGTAGCTCGAAAAAATCGCCGTGATGTCGTGAGGAACATACCGGACACCTGATCTCGCGGGCGCTCGGCGCTGTGTCGTCGATTTGGCGTATCGCGTCAGTCATGCTGGGGTCTCCACGTCGTTCGCAGTTTTGGTGCAGGAAGTTCGCACCGCGGTGCTCAGAAGGAAGCAAATGTTGTGCCAAGGTCAGCTTATACCGGCCTTCACAGTCGCTTCAGATGGCGTGGAGTTGCTTGCACACGCGAGACCGTGCATGCTCGCTCACCGTGGGAGGCGCTAGAGAATGGCACAACGTGTTGTGATACTCGGGGCGGCGGGACGTGATTTTCACAACTTCAACGTGTGCTACCGGGACAACCGGGATTACGACGTCGTCGCGTTCACGGCGGCGCAGATTCCAAACATCGAACACCGTCGGTATCCGGCCGCACTTGCCGGGCCGTTGTATCCCGAGGGCATTCCCATCGTTGCGGAGCGCCAATTGGCCGCGCTGATCGCCGAACACCACGTTGACGTCGCGGTGTTCAGCTACAGTGACGTCTCGCACGAGCACGTGATGCATCTTGGTTCCCAAGTGCTCGCGGCGGGAGCGGATTACACGCTGCTCGGTCCGCGCCGTACGATGCTCTCCGCACGGGTCCCGGTGATCGCCATCTGCGCGGCGCGAACGGGTGCGGGGAAGAGTCAGACAAGCCGGCGTGTAGCAGGGATCCTCGAGGGTATGCACAAGCGCGTGGTACTGGTACGACACCCCATGCCATATGGCGACTTGGCCCAGCAAGCCGTCCAGCGGTTTGCAACGTACGAGGATCTCGCCCGCTTCGACGTCACCATTGAGGAGCGAGAAGAGTACGAACCGCACTTGCTCGCCGGTCGCGTCGTCTACGCGGGCGTGGACTACGAGCGCATACTCCGCCAAGCAGAAGGCGAGGCCGACATCATCGTCTGGGATGGCGGAAACAACGACCTGCCGTTTTACAAACCGGATCTGCACGTCGTGCTGCTGGATCCCCATCGTGCCGCGGATGCCGCCCACTATCATCCAGGCGAAACGAACGTCCGGATGGCCGATGTCCTCGTCATCAACAAGGTCGGCACGGCGGCGCTCGGGGCCGTCGAGGAAACGCGGGAGGTGGCGTTTGCGCTCAATCCGGCGGCGCCCGTGATCGAGGCCGCCAGTCCGATCGTGGTCGAGCATGGTCAGGAGATTCGGGGGAAGCGCGCGCTCGTGATCGAAGACGGGCCCACCACGACCCATGGGGGGATGCCGTATGGGGCTGGTTGGGTTGCGGCACGGCGCTACGGAGCGGGCGAGATTGTCGACCCCCGTCCGTATGCGGTGGGGTCGATCCGAGACACATTCGAGCGGTACCCGCACCTCGGTGCCGTCCTGCCGGCAATGGGGTATGGACCGAAGCAGACGGCGGAACTCGCCGCGACCATCAATCGGACGCCGGCCGACGTGATCGTGATCGGAACGCCGGTCGATTTGCGCCACCTCATTGAGATGAAGCAACCCGCCCTGCGAGTGCGCTACGAATTACAGGAGATCGGAAAACCCGACTTCGAAGACATCCTCCGCGACTTCGTGAACGACCTGCGGTGACGGCTGCTCAGCCGAATACCAGGTCGAGAAATCGCGGAATGAGTTGGTGCGTTTCAGGGCTCTCACGAAACCGGCCGTTCAGCATGGCCTCGACATCGCCCGATCCCAATAACGGCGCGTACCCATCTCGGTAGCGGAGAAAACGCAATCGATTCTCGTCGCCCGTAAGCTCGGGGTGGAATTGCGTCGCCCAGATCGGTTGGTCGGGAATACGGAGTGCGTGGTACGGACATCGCTCGCTCGAGGCCAGGTGCAGCACAGTGGCGGGCAACCGGGTTGCACGGTCCTTCCGTCCCACCTGGGCAAGAAACGTGGGGCTCAGGCATCCAAGGAGATCGTCCGCTCGTCCGTCTCCGGTGAGCTGAATCTCAAACGTGCCAACTTCCATGGCGGGCGGATCGTGGACGAGACTTCCGCCCAGCGCTCGCACCAGCAGATGGAAACCAAAACAGGAAGCAAACGTCGGATGACCGATGCCTACGACATCGGCCAACACGTCGAGCAACGCCCGAAAGCTCGGAAGATTTTCCTTGGTTACGTAGAAGTCCCCGCTCCCGCCCACCATGAGCGCGTCGTGCTTCCGCACATCGCTGAGCGTCGGTGGGCCCTGCAAGAGATCATGCGGCACGATGCGGCACCGGTTTCGGCCGGCCCGCTCCGCAAAAGACCGTACTTCCTCCGCGCGCGCGGGATCCGTGGCTGTACGCGCTTGGAGCAGCAGTGTGCTGATGGGCGTTCTCATGGAGCGATTCCTCCTCGCGCATTTTAGTCGCCGGAACGCGCCAGAGGGAGGCCTAACGCGACATCCATGCATTGGCCGGCATTCACATCTTGTTTCGCGCAAGGGAGTCGTTCATCTTCCGCCGGGGCGTGGAGTTGACGGACCATCCGCCGTGACACCCCCCGAATTGAACCAAGCGTGCAATGGCGATGACCTCCGCTGGTCGTCATCGACGTGGGCGCGAGAGCGAAGTGCAAGATGACTGCTCGGAAGACTCAACGGCGACAAGCTGCCGAAACGCTCGGGTGGGCACGAGTGGTTCGTCCCGGCGGGTTCGGATTGCGCCGTGGCGCGTGGAACCGCATCGTCGAGGACGAAGGAAGTCACCGGGTGGTGATCGACATTGTCCGTGCGGTGATCGAAGTACCACGAGACCTCCTCGAGATTCGCCGCCATCTCCCGGCGCGCTTCAGCGTGGTAGTCCGGGAATCGGAGGACCCGAATCCGGTCCGCGGAACGCCGCTCGACCTCGGCCTCGTGTATGCCGTATGCCCCCTCTCGCGATCGCGCGTGCGGTTAGAGGGTCATCCCGATGAAGTGGAGTGCCCGGAATGTGGTCACACATACTCCGTTGCGTGGGAGAGCGAATGCTGATCCCTCGTCGGCTGGCGGGCCGCTTGCCGACTGCACATTTTTCGTAATGTCCCAGCGCCACCGTAGCGCGTCACGCGCCGCCTCCCCGGCGGCCCGCCTAGACAATGTGTGTTGTCGAACCTCGGCTGACGTTGCGATGGGGACGAACATCTCCGGCGCCGCGCACGCAACGAGCACCTCGGCACCTGATCGGATTCCTGTCCATGGCTAGCGCCGGTTCGGCTGCGCCCGTGCGCCGGCGCCCCGAGGAGCTGCATAAGGGCCAAACCAAGATCCTCGAGATGGTCGCCTTGGGCGAACCCCTGCCCAAGGTGCTCACCGAGATCTGCCATCTCATCGAAGACCATGCGCCCGGTGTCTTGTGCTCCGTCCTGCTCATGGAGGGCCGCACCCTGCGGCATGGCGCCGCC
>JBFHWR010000170.1:0-8660 GCA_041599395.1 Gemmatimonadales bacterium
GAAGGTCGCCGCGCCCACCATCGTACATCTGCTCCGCCGCGTGAACGATCGGGACATAGCCCGTGCATCGACACAGGTTGCCGGCGAGGACGTCGTCAATGCGTTGCCGGGTGGGCCGTTCTTCCGATCGAAACAGGGCGAAGAGGGACATGACGAACCCCGGCGTGCAGAACCCGCACTGCGAGCCATGACAATCCACCAACGCCTGCTGGCAAGGGTGCAGTACGCCGTCGGGCGACTTGAGGTGCTCCACCGTGATCAGCTGCTTGCCGTCGACGGTGGGGAGAAACAGGATGCATGCGTTGACCGCCCGGTATTCGAGTTGTCCCTCGTGAAGGCTCACGAGCACGACCGTGCACGCCCCGCAGTCGCCTTCCGCACACCCTTCCTTCGTCCCGGTACACCGCGCTACTGTCCGCAGGTACGAAAGCACCGTCATCGTGGGATCAAGGTCGGTGAGCTCGTGGATTCGGTCGTTGAAGAGGAACCTGATGCGGTCGGTCATCGACACTCCTGTCGACTGTGATCGGACGAGTTCTTCGAGCCCGGTGGGACGGGATACGTCATCGCTCGCCCTTCACATCGGAATTTACCGCTAATCCGGGACAATGTGTATCTGGACGGGACTCCGCGGCGCTCTCCACGAGCCCAGGGGGATAGCCGGTTGCGATGCAGTGCCCGACTCTGTATCTGTTGAACAGACAAACCCTCCTTCCCCGCAACGCGGGAGGTTTCAATGCGTTCCCTTCGTTGCCGCCTGATGTGGTCCGCCGCGCTCGTCGCGCTCGCGCCAGCCGCCGCCACTGCACAAAAACCGTGGATTCGGCCCGAGCCTCCGTGCGAGATCGCGCCCGGACACCGGCTGGTGAACGGTGCGGTCTTGCAGCTCGTGCAGGCCGTTGAGTCGGAGGATGCCGAACGAACCGAGAGCAAATTGATCGAAGCCCGTGACCTCCTGTACGAAGCCATCACCCAGGCCGGGCAGGACGGGAATCCCGCAGCGTGGTACTTCCTGGGGCGGTATTACGCGGAGGCCCAAGATGCGCGTGGAGTGGACTCGGCGTTTCGCAGGGCCGAACAGCTCGAACCCATGTGCACCGATGACATCAATGTCTACCGCAAACCGATCTCGGCGGTGGCGATGAACGACGCTGCGATCGCATGGCAGGGCGGCAACATCGATTCGGCTGCGGTGTTGTTCCGCCTCGCCTACGATCTCGACAACGGTAACGCGAATTCCCTGCTCTTCCTCGCGTCCATGTACGCCGGCGCGGGGCGGTTGGACTCGGCGAGCAAGTACGTGCGTGTCGGAAGCGAGGCCGCCGGCGACGATCCCCAGTTCCGGTCCCGCCGACAACGCGCCATGCTCGACGTCGCGCGGGCGTACTCGAACGTGGCGAGCACGGAACCGGCCATCGGCCGTGCTGCCGCAACGCGGTGGACCCGCGATTCCCTGGAGCAGGTCATCGCGCGTGACTCGGTGATCCTGGCTGACTTGATTGCCGAGTTTTCCGGTGCCCGCCTGCGCCCGCAAGTTCAGGCGCGTGTCTCACGCGACTCGGGCCGTGTGGCCCAGCGGTTGGCGCAAGCGCGTGGCAATCATGCGGAAGCCACGCGCGCGGCTGCGGCAGACAGCGTCGCAGCAAACGAGGCACTGAAACAACCCATTGAGGTGTATTCAGCGTATGTTGGGGCGTTTCCGGACGATCACCCGGCCGCAAAGCAACTCATCAGCTACTATGCGGCGACCGGGGATGAGGCCGCCCTCAACGCGACGATCGACGAGCTGACGGGATCGAGCGATGTCGCGGAAGCCGACCTGATTCAGACCGGGCTCGATCTCCTGAACAGCGGGGCGTCGCAGGGAGCAGCGCGCATCCTCGGCGCCGTCACGACCAGAAACCCGTACTCCCGGGATGGACTCCTCCTCCAGGCTCGAGCCCTCTATCGGCTGCGCGACGAGCAGGCGTTGATGGATGCCGCGCGCCGCCTGCTCGAGATCGACCCGCTCAATCAGCAGAGTGTGCTCATCATGGCCGGAGCGTGGGAGGTGGCCGACCAACGCGACTCGACGAACAAGTATGCCCGGCTCGCCAACGCCGGGATCGGCTGGCAGGTCACGGTCTCGCAATTCCTGCCCTCCGAAGGGTCAACCGTGCTCAACGGATCGGTCAGCAACATCACCAACGCCGCGCGGCCGGCGACGTCACTCGTCTTCGAGTTCCTCGACTCCGCGGGCGCGGTCATCGGCTCGGCCACCGCCGCCGTCCCCGGCCTACAACCGGGTGCGCAACACCGGATCTCGGTGAGCATCGAACAAGGCGGCGCCGTTGGGTGGAGGTACCGCAAAGGGTAGTGATTCTGCGGCGACGAGGCAACGTAAATCTCCAATGACGGTTCGCGACCAGCAGCCGGAGCCTTCCGCGGCAGCCCATCCTGTCCCCGCGACAACGCATCATCGGCCGGCGTTGCCGCCCAGCGTGTTCGAGATCGATCCCGACATCGAGCAGAGGATCGATCGGACCATTCAACAATATGGCCTCGCGGAGAACACCGCCCGCGAGCTGTTGCGCGACTGGTGCGAGCGAAGTCCCTTCGCACGGAACGACATTTCGTTCGATACGGTGCCACTGCGAGCCGTGAGCAGTGCAGTCTTACTCATCGACCAGTTGATTCAGATCGAAAGACGCACACTGGCGTCCACGACGGAGCCCTATCACGGACACGCTGACGTGGAACCGGAAGACCTGGAGGACGTGTGGGAAACCCAGCGATTCGGAAAGTTCAAGAAAGGCTCGATGACGTGGGAGCGCCGCGGCAGCCTTGAAATCCTCGACTGCCTCGAGTGTAAAGGGACCGGCAAGCTCATCTGCGCGCACTGCGCCGACGGGAAGACGCAGGCGACGTGTGCGACGTGTCGTGGGAGCGGTCGGCGGCAGCAGGAGCAATGCGCAGACTGCGCTGGCCGGGGGTCGAAACAAGTCATCTGCAAACGGTGCCGAGGAAAAGGCTTTGACCAATGTCCCGCGTGCGAAGGAACCGGCCGGCTACGGACCTCGCAAACGATCAAGGCAACTTCGACCATCGTGCAACGCTCCAATGTCGTCAGCGCGCCACCAACCGTCGACAAAGCCTGGATTAGAGCCGCCACGGCCGGCGAAACAGAGTGGTTCGAGGGGGAGGACGACGTGCTGGGGGCCTACTTCGGAAAGCCATTGCCGCAGGATGCCCGCGTCCGGGTGGCGCAGTACGGCGTCCGCGTCGTCCCCATCGGCTGGGCCACAATCTTCATCGGGAAGGAGATCAAGGTCTACTTCATCGGAACCAACCACGAGATCAAACACGTAGGACCGCTGCTCGACAAGAAGAAGATCATCATCAACATTGCAGTGCTCATTCCTCTGTTCCTCGCCGTGTTTTTCGTCGTCAACTTGATTCTCTAGCGGTTGCAAGCAGTTATCCGGCGATCGCGCCTAAAATCCAGGCACACGCCAAGGCGCCATAGATGCCCAAAACGTAACCGGCAACGGCCATCAGCAGCCCCACCGGCGCCATGGCCGGATGATACACCCCCGCAACCACCGGAGCCGACGCCGCGCCGCCAATGTTTGCCATGCTACCGGTCGCAAAGAAAAACAACGGCGCCCTGACGAGCCGCGCTGCCACGAGTAAAATCCCCGCATGGACGGCGATCCAGACGATGCCCGCAGCGAGAAATGCGGGTGCTTCCAGCACGGCCTTGAGGTCCGCCTGAGCGCCGATAGCCGTGAGCAGCATGTACAGTGCGACATACCCGAGCTTCGACGCCCCGACATTCTCGAGCGTGCGGACGGGAGTGAACGAGAGCAGGAGACCGCCGGTGACGATAAGGAGGACCGCCCACGTCGTGTTGCTGATGATCGTCGGATCGCCGAGAGCGGGGAGCCGCTGACCCGCCGCGACGGCAAGGACCGCCGCAGCCATCGCCAGACCCACGATGACGGCCGCATTCCGCACATCCAACGGTATACGGTGTGCGTCGATGTCCGCCAAACGCTCGTTAGTCTCTTGGATCGCCGCAGTGCGTGCCCCAGTCGCCGAGTCGAACTTGTGTTGCCAGGCGCTGAAGAACAACAACACACCCATCCACCCATACCCGACCACCGTGTCAACCACAATGATGGGACCGAACAGGGCCTCCGGCGTGTCCACGCTCTCGGCAATGGCGACCATGTTGGCCGTCCCACCTATCCAGCTCCCTGAGAGAGCGGCGAATCCCTTCCATGCGTCCTCGGGGAGGAAGCCGCCAAAGAGCAGCAACGCGATAGGTGCTCCGACAATGATGCCGACGGTTCCCGCTGTCACCATGAACAGCGCGACGGCCCCAAGCCTCGCAATGGCCTTGAGATCAATGGATATCATCAGCAGAAAGAGCGCGACCGGCAGGAGGTAGCGCACCAACCACTCATACGCGGGAGATTGTGGCGGAGTAATGCCCAACGTCGTCGAGATGGTTGGAACGAAGTACACATAGATGACGGCCGGCGTGCGCTCGAAGAGTCTCGTGAGGCGCGGGTGACCGCTCAGCCAGAAAATGCCGGCGAGGACAAACGCCAGGTAGGCAACAACTGCCATGGGATCGTTCAGCAGTGCCTGTGGAGTTTCGGTCATTCGGCCCTCTTGTCGGTCAGTTGTGGAAAGTGACCCGCTGGGGAGTGGAGGCCCTAATCCCCTAGCTCCTCATCCCTAACTCCTGCCTCCTTGCTCCTTAACGTGCCCGGATGCGACCCCCTAAAGCGGTCAGCTCCGTGATCGAGGTTCCGCCACCCATGGCTTGGGGAAGACGCGCGCTCGCAAGGACCACGTGATGCGGTTGCTCGCGCATCACATGCAGCGTGGAGGTCCCGACCTCATTATCGTCGGTCGGCGTGACGTAGACGACGTAGGTCTCGAACGCGCCCGCGGCGCTTCGGATCGCTTCCTCACGAGCCACTTCGATGGTCATCGGGCGGACCTGTCGGAGTTGTGCGTCAAAGATTCGGAGTGGTGTCTTGTAGCCGAGACCCAGCGGGAGGGCGGCAATGACGGTTTCGAGCGCCGCACCGTCCGCGAATGCCGGTGCCGGCAACTGAACACCAATCTCCATTTCGTCGCCGGCCAGACGTATGCTCCCCAATACCGAATCGCGGGTATGACGCAGGTCTAGATGTACGCCACCACTCTGCACTGTCCTCCGCACCGGCATGAGGGTCTCCCGATCCAGCTCGACCGTATCAATAACCGCACCGACCAGCATCTGCGCGGAGTCGACCAAACGCCACACCTCGCGCCCGTCCGACACGACGGGCTCGAGTGTGCGCCTGATCGCCATCTCGATCGCCTGACCTTGTGCGTCAAACCGCGTCCTGTAATACAACGTCTCGGGAGTCAGGACGCCACCGTTTGCCCGCGGAAGCGGTAACGCCGCAGCGAAACTGCCGAACGCCACCTTGATCGCGGAGACATCAACCGTGAGTTCCTGAATCCGAGCAGCCAGGTCACTGGTCCGTTCCCGCTGATATCGTCCGCCAAGATGCTCGCTCAAGAACCGTTCGAGCACCGCCATGGCACTCAGACAGTTCTCTCGTCGGACGAACAGATGCCCTTCATCGTCGGCCAGAAGGTACTCCACAGTCCGGCCGCGATCCCTGAGCGCGACAACCAACTGATCTATTTCCTCTGGATGGACACGCGGATCACGCCCGCCGTTGATGATCAGGAGCGCTGCTTCAATCTGACCGGCGGAATGGAGAGGTGATTGTTCCATCAGCCGCGCCCGATCCTCCGGACGATCAGGGTCACCGACCCGAAGTCGGTAGAGCGCCTTGACCCGGTTGCTTTCACCGGAAAAAGACTGCAACAGGGCGGGCACACTCGGAGGCCCTGCATGCGAGACCCCCGCGCGGTACAACGCGGGTGTGAACGCCAGTCCGGCGAGTACCGCAAAACCACCATACGAGGTACCGATAATCCCGATCCGTGTCGGATCGGCAATTCCTTGGGACACGAGAAACTCCACCCCGTCGGTCAGGTCACGTTGCAGCCCGCCGGTCCCCCATGCCCGGTTGCCCCGGTTGAGGAATCGCTTGCCGTAACCGCTCGACCCACGAAAATTCGGCTGCAGAACGGCGTAACCACGGTTAGCCAAGTATTGCACGAACGGATCGTATCCCCACGAATCCCGCGCCCATGGCCCGTCATGCGGTAGGACAACAGTCGGAAGATTGCGCGCAGCGATACCGGGAGGAACCGTCAGGTACGCCGGAATCTGCAGGCCGTCGCGTGCCCGATAGCGAATCGGCTGCATGACGGCTAGATGTTCGCGCGGCACCTCCGGCTGCACGCGCAGCAGAAGCGTCGCGTCTTCGGATCCGCGATCGTACAGATAGATCGAGCCGGGATCCACGTCACGCGAGACGCGGATGACGATTCGCCGCTCGTCACCCGACATGGACTCGAACGACAGATCTCCGGGTGGGAGAGCAGTCCGAAGCCGCTCTAGATCTCTCGCGAACTCCGGGCGCTTGGGATAGATCCGCGCCCGGTCATCTACATAGACCGTGGCGCTCAGCTCGCCCGTACGTTCGGAGAACACCGCGGTCCCGAAATCCACGCGCCGTTCCGGATCAGTATCGACCACCTCGTGCGTCCGGGTCTGGGGATGGAATAGGATGAGGCGCGTGAGGTCGACGTCGGTTCCCCGATTGCTCACGAGAAAGATGCGCTCACCGTCGCCGTGATACCGTAGCGGACGGCAAAACTCATCAATCCGGCACCGATAGACGACCGTCCGCTGGGCGTTCTCGATCTGAATCAGCTCGGTACCGCCGGTTTCGTCGATTCGCACGCCCAGCCGGACGACGCCCTCAGCGTCGAAGAGCCACTCGACGATGTTCGAACGGTTCTCGAATACCAGCTCCCGCTCGCCAGTCTGCAGATCGACGCGATACAGGTCGTGGGCCGCAGGGTCCCGATCGTTCAGGCCAACAACCACCGACGCCGGCGCTGCCCTCGGGAGATCGAGCACTCGCGCGCGTACGCTCCCGTAGGGCGTCAGATTCCGCGAACTGGCTATCCCCACGCGTCCTGGGTCCGCGCCCATGGGAAAGGCGAACAGGTGCTCGTGCCCGGTTCCCCGCTCGTCGTGGAGATACAATAGGTATTGGCCGTCCCGGCTCCAATAGTGTTCCCGAATGGGCTGGCCGATTACCGCGGTGAGGGGACGCGCCTCTGCAAACGGACGATTCGTCCGGTGGAGCCAGAGGTTGGAAATACCTTCGTGGGTCGTGAGGAACGAAACGAACTGTCCGTCGGGCGAGATGCGGACGGCCGACACGGTTGGGGGATCGACGAAAAGCGCACGATCCAGGATTGGTGCTGTGGTTCCTTCGGCAATCGGTGACGGGCGTCGTACCGCCGGCCCCGTGCTGCAGCCCGCCCCGAGCATGACGCCGGCCGAGCCCGCGACGAGGTATTTCCGGGTGTTCGTCAGTCCGGCGGCGATCAGGCGGTACGGAACCGCAATCAAGCGTGTGTGGGCTTCCGTGGGATGAACTGGCCGCGTCCGAGCGTCCCGACGAACTCGCCATCCCTTGCCTGTATCTTTCCCCGTACCGCGACGACGCTCGGACGGCCGATCTGCGGCCAGCCTTCGTACGCGTTATAGTCGACACGCGAATAGCTCGTGGCGTGTGAAAAGTGACCGCGATAGTCGGGGTCCCACACCACGAGATCGGCGTCGCTTCCGACGGCCACGGTGCCCTTTTTGGGATACATGCCGAAGATCCGCGCGGCTTGGGTACTGCAGGCATCCACAAAGGTCTGCAAGTCGATACGTCCCGCAGCGACACCATGCGTATAGACCAGACTCACCCGCTCCTGAATCGACGAGATGCCGTTGGGAATCTTGGTGAAGTCGTCTCTTCCCATCTCTTTCTGCCCCACATAGTCGAAGGGTGCATGATCGGTACCGATCGTACTCACAAGTCGCTGAGCGATTGCGTTCCACAGAACGTCCTGGTGGCGTTTATCGCGCAACGGCGGGGACATGACGTATTTTGCGCCCACGAAGTCGGGCTGTTCGGCATAGGTCTTGTCCAGCACGAGATGCGGGGCCACCGATTCGATCCACACCTTGACCCCACGATACCGTCCGTCCAACGCGGCCCGCACGGCGTCATCGCACGATGTGTGAACCACGTACACGTGGCTCCCCGTGAGCGAGGCGAACGTCATGAGGTGATGGACACCCTCCGCTTCCACGAGAGGCGGTCGCGACGGTTCGTGCCATTCCGGCCCCGTTTTCCCGTTCTTGATCAGCGTTCGCTGCATCGCGTCGATCGCGTCTGCGTTTTCGCAGTGCGCCGTCACGATGACGCCAAGTTCCTTGGCCATCTGCAAGACACCGAACAGGTCCTCGTCGGACAGGTTCAGCGCCCCCTTGTAGGCCAAGAAGATCTTGAAGGAGGCGACGCCGTTCTCTGCGACGATCTGGCGAAACTGCTGCTGCGCGTCATCATCGAAGCGAACAACCGACATGTGGAACGTGTAATCGACGGCGGCGAGCGGGGCCGCTTTGGAGCTCCATGTCTCGAACGCCGCAAACGGTTCATCAGTCGGTCCCGGACAAATCATCTCGATCA